>NZ_RCNW01000103.1:0-13212 GCF_004307605.1 Pseudomonas sp. Sample_24 | reverse complement strand
TAGCGAATCGCATTGCTCAGCAGGTTACGCAGAATGCGCGCCAGCAACTGAATGTCGCTGCGCACCAACGCCGAACAGCCGATGTAGCGCAGTTGCAGGCCTTCACTGAGTGCCACCTGGGTATACTCGGCGGCCAGGTTGTCCAGCAATTCACTGAGGGCGAACGGCGCAATGTCAGCCTTGATCACCCCCGCATCGAGTTTGGAAATATCCACCAGGGTGCCGAGCAGATTCTCCACGTCTTCCAGGGAATTGCTCACGTTGCGCACCAGAATCTCGCTGGCCATCGGCTCGCGCCGTTCCAGCAAGGCGCTGGTGAACAGGCGTGCGGCGTTCAATGGTTGCAGCAGGTCGTGACTGACCGCAGCGAGGAACTTGGTTTTCGACAGGTTGGCCTGTTCGGCTTCCTGCTTGGCCTCGCGCAAGCGTGACTCGACTAGACGCCGCTCACCGATTTCGCGCAACAATTGATCGTTGAGAGTGGTCAATTCCGCCGTGCGCTCGCGCACCCGCAACTCAAGGTTCTGATACGCCTGATGCAGCGCCTCGGCCGTGCGGCGGCGCTCTGTGATATCGCGAATCAGCACGAAGATCCCTACCACCTCTCCATTGGCCAAACGGTTAGGCACATAGGAACGCAGCATGTAGCGCTCCTGGTTGTTGACGTTGGTTTCAGCAAACTCGAAGGTCACGCTCTCCCCCGCCAATGCCCTGGCCACGTAGGATTCCAGGCGCTGGTAATGCTGTTCACTGTGCACTTCGCGCAAGCTCTGGCCGAGCATTACGCCCCGCGGCCAGCAATACCATTCTTCGTAGACCTTGTTGGTGAACTCGTAGACCAGGTCGGCATTGAGGTAGGCGATCAATGCCGGCACGTGATCGGTGATCAGGCGGATCCAGCGCTCGCTTTCACTCAGGGCCTCGGCGTGCTGATAGCGTTCGGTGATGTCGGTAAAGGTGTTGACGAAGCCGCCTGTCGGCAATGGATGGGTGCGGATTTCCAGGACCCGGCCGTCGTATAAACGCTGTTCGCATTCGCGTATCGGGCGACCGTTGCCATCGCGGCTGAACGGGGTCAGCAGGGTCAACTCGCTGTCGCCAATCACCTCGGCAAACGGCCGGTGGGCAGCTACCGGTGCCAGTCCGCTCAATTCCAGGAAACGCCGGTTCCATAACTCCAGAATGCCCTCGGCGCTGACCATCGCCACCCCTTGCGAGAGGTTGTCGACCGCGCGCTGCAATAGATGCGACTTCTGCGCGACCGCCTGTTCGCGGCGCATGGTTTCGCTGAGTTTGACGTCGGTGATGTCGATGAACAGAATCACCCGCCCGCCTTCCTGGGTCGGCCGCTCGCTGACTTGCAGCCAGCGCCCGTTCTGCAGGCGATACAGCAGGTTTTCATCGGCATGCCCGCGAGGCTCTTCGGTGAACAGGCCGTTGCTCATCATCAGGCGCTTGACCTCGCTCAGGCGCATGCCAGCGTTGATTCGTACTCGGCTCTTGCTCCAGAACGCCTTGAAACGACTGTTGAACAGCACAATGCGCTGCTCGGCGTCGAACAGCACAAATGCGTCGGAAATGCTTTCGATGGCATCAATCAGGTGTTGGTGCGCCGTTTCCGCACGCAGGCGGGCTTCGCTGAGCAGATGATTGCCGGCCTTGAGTTCGGCCATGGCCTGGTTCAGCGCATCGGTGCGCTCGCGCACTTGCTCGGCCAGCACGACCGAGTGCTGGAAGGCCGCGTACGGATCATTGCCGCGAGTCACCCCGGATTCGACCCGCTCGATCAGCGCACCATTGATGCGTTGCAGTTTGTTGTTTTCAAGACGCAGCCTGGCGAGTTCGGCCTGCAGTTCAGCGATGTCCTGGGGCACGGCCGCGGGCAATGGCAACGCCGGTGAAGGTCTGGTTGATGTGCATGCCATTGAACTGTTCTCCATAGGTGTTGAAACCCATCACCCGTTGCTCACGCAAAAAACTGCCGATCTGTTCAAGGCTGCCATCGTCTTCGAGCTCCAGGCGTCGCAGGAAACAGTCGCACCCGATGGTCAACAGCAACTCCCCGAGGCGCGCCTGCAAGCCCTCGAACAGATTTTGCAGGTTCGGCAGCATCGGGCCTGGGGTCATGGCGGTCAGAACGATGCCGTTTTCCACGGCGCAGTAGAAACTCAGGCTCAGGTCCGGATGCACCTGCTGGATGGCCCGCACGTAGTACTGATCATTGATGCGCACGGCCAGCGGGTGCGCGGCGAAGACCCGGTGATCGAGTTGCGCCACCGGCACGCCGATATGCCGGGCATACTCGGCGGCGGCCGGTTCGGCATTCAGTTCGAACACCCGGCGCAAGGCATTGTCGGCCCCCGTGACCACCAACTTCTCGGCGCGCGGCATTACGTGGTGGGTGGTGAATACTTCGAAATCCAGCCAGGTATTGACCAGTACCACCACGGCGGCGCCACTGTAAAACTCGCCATCGAAGTACACATGGGTATGGGTCAGGTAGTTATCGTCGCCGGCCGAACCACCAAAATGCGGAATGTCGCCCAAGGCCGCGCTCAGCGCCGCCAGGACCATTTCTTCACGGCTGGACAGTCCATCAAGCAGGGTCAGGGCAAAACTGTTGCCCTTGATCGGCGCCAGGGTATTGCTGCGACAGCCACTGACCAGGCGCTCGACCATTTGCTGGGCGTCGATCAGGCTGAAGTGCTCCATTTGATCGATCAGCTCCACCGCGATTGAAAAATGCCGATGATCGAAGCCCACCGCCGTCACGCAATTGCGTCCGTAGCCCAGCGGCGTGATTTCTCCGGCGCTGGTGCAACCCGCCAGCCGAATGCCACCGAAGCTTTGCTGCAAGGCCTTGCCCAACGCCTGCAAGTCGTACTCGGCTGAACAGAAAAACAGCACGAACCCCAGGTGCGGATGCAACAACTGCCGCGCCAGCTCCTGCGCCACCTGAAAGGCATCGGTGGCCTGGGACATTGCACTGACGACCCCTTCGCTCTGCTGCATCATCGCCTCCGGCAGGCGCGTGTATGAGGCACGAGTGTACGAAGTCTGTGGGGTGCGACGAATGCTACTTGGGTAGCGGGTAACCGCTTCGATGGGATGAGACGGTTGGCGGCCCTGGCCGCGATGCGCACGGCCAGGGCCACCAGCCGGGGTTACCAGGTCAGCACCGCACCCACCGCAAAGGTATCGGTGTCTTCGTTCTGTTCATCGGTGTCGTGACCGTTGATTTCGAACTGGTTGTATTCGGCCACCAGCTTGAGGTTGTCGTTCACGTCATGGAACAACGCGATGCCGCGAGTCTCGTAGTCCGCTCCGCTGCCCACCACGCCGTTGCCGTCGTCATTGGTCTTGCCGTAGGACAAGGCCAGGCGGTTCTTGCCCAGTTTGTAGGAGCCCTGCATCAAGTAGCCGTCGCTGTCGACGTTGCGCAGGGTCGGCTCGCCCGCATTGTTGGTAAAGAACGGGTTGATACCCTTGGCCTGGAAACCGGACCCGGTCAGAGACAGGCCGCCCATCTTCGCCTGCACGCCATAACCGAGCCCTTTGGAGGTGACGGTCTCGACGGTCGAATCGGTGTTGTCCGAAGTCTGGTAGCTGCCGTTGACCCAGCTGTAGATCTTTGCCCCCGCCACGTCGAACTGATAGGTGATCTCGCTCTCGGTTCGCGGGTTTTCCTGATAGGCCTTGCCCGTCGGGCTGCTGTCGTTGGTGTCCACCGGGTCCATGATGCCGACCGCCACGCGCAGACCGTCCATCACCGGGGTGCGATAGGTGATCTGCGAGGTCGGGAACGGGTACGGGTAACCGGTACCGATGTTGCCGAACGAGACCCCGCCGCCATCCACCAGCCCCAACGTATCGCTGACCTGCCCGTAACCGGCGAGCATTTCGTCGAGCAGGATGTTGGAACGGGCGAACAGACCGAAGTCCTTGCCGATCAGCACTTCACCCCACTGCGGGTTGGCCACTGTTCCATAGAACTGCCGCACATCGATGGCGGTATCGGTGCCGTTGGTTTCACTGTCGTTGATGGTGACCCAAAACGATGCCCGGGCACCGAGCTTGAGGTCGTCAACTTGCTTGCCCATGTTGAACCCCAGGTAGTTGGGCAGAAAGCCCATCTTCACCCGCGACTGCCGACGATCGTACTGATCGCCAGCGCGGTCCACATCGCTGTTGACGTAAAAGGCGTTGATGTAACCGTCGGTGGAAAATGTGGTCTGGTCTTTGTCGTACAGCATGATCTCTGCCTCGGCCACTGGGGTCAGGCCGAGCGCGTACAGGCTGGCAATGAACGCTGGCAGAAAACGCTGGGTGAATTTCTTATTGTTGTGCATGGGGCGCTCCGAAACAGGGGACGAAGTGTCGGAGGCGATTATCGAAACCTGACAGGCGGCGCCATACGCTGCCTTGGGGCTGGTTTTCAGGTGCTTTGGATTGGCCAGCGGCGCGTGACTACAACGGCGTAAGACCGCCTGTCGGCGAGGCTTGCCACTTAGGGCTTAGGCCTGCCGACGCAACTGGCGTTCGCAGGAACCGGTACTGGCTAGGCGTTGGCGCTGAACAGCATGTAGGCGGCGACCACCAGGCAGATACTGGCAAACCCCACCTGCAACGCCCGCGCCGGCACCCGCGCACTAAGTTTGCGGCCGATGAGCATGCCGACAATGCTTGAGATGATGAACACGATGCCCACGCCATCGATGCGCACCCCGGCGTGGAAAGCACCGATCACGCCGATGGCCGAGATCAGGCTGATCACCATCAGCGACGTGGCAACGATCCCGCGCATCTGCACGTCGGTCAGTTGCTTGAAGGCCGGCACGATCAGGAACCCGCCGCCGACGCCCAGCAATCCCGAGACAACGCCGGTCACCGCACCTAGCGCGGCGAGGGTCGCGGTGCATTTGGCGGTCCAGGAAAAGCGCCCGGTCTGTTGGTCGAGCATGCAGTTTTTCTGGCCCCAGTTGGCGTGACCGTGATCGCTTGGCCCTTGATCCTTGCGCTCACGGCGCAGCATTCGTGCGGCCACCATGACCATCAGCAGGCTGAACAGGACCATCAGGATTTTTTCCGGCAACTGATGGGCAAAGTAGATGCCCACCGGCGAAAACACCGCACCGAGTGCCGCAATCAACAACGCCGCGCGATAGCGCACCAGGCCATGACGCAGGCCGTCGATGGCGCCGACCGCCGCCGCACTGCCCACCGCAAACAACGCGACGGGCGCCGCCGTAGTCATGCTCCAACCCAGGCCCAGCACCAGCGCCGGCACGGCCAGAATGCCCCCGCCGGCGCCGGTCAAACCCAACACCAAACCCATGACTACACCGAAAAAACTCGCCAGCAACATAGAACGCTCGTAATCCATGACAAAGGCCGGGAACGCCCGGTATCGATAGCGTGACAGGATAGAGCCCAGCCGGATTTTTCGATAACAGAAATGACGCGGGGGCTGGTCAGCGCAGGGAAAATGAAACTAACCTCATGACTTGTTCAGCAAGAAACAATCCTCATGCCTGCCCTGATTGAAGCTTTTTTCGACGATGCCTCCTCCACCTACAGTTACGTGATCTACGAAGCGGACGGCGGACAATGCGCAATCGTCGACCCGGTGCTCGACTACAACCCCGCTGCCGGACGAACCTCCACCGTGCAGGCCGACCGGATCATCGCGTTCGTGCGCGAACACCGGCTGCAGGTGCAATGGCTACTGGAAACCCACGCCCACGCCGATCATTTGTCCGCCGCGCCCTATCTGCGCCGGGAACTGGGTGGCCGGATCGCCATCGGCCAGTCGATCTGCAAGGTGCAGAACGTGTTCAAGGCGCTGTTCAACCTTGAACCGCAATTCTGCATCGACGGCTCCCAGTTCGATCACCTGTTCGCTGCGGACGAGTCATTTTCCATCGGCAACCTCAAGGCCAAGGCCCTGCATGTGCCTGGGCATACCCCGGCGGACATGGCATACCTGATCGGCAACGATGTGATTCTGGTTGGCGATACGCTGTTCATGCCCGACGTGGGCACCGCGCGCTGCGACTTTCCCGGCGGCAACGCCAACCAGATGTTCGCTTCGATCCATAAACTGCTGGCCTTCCCCGCCAGCGTGCGCCTGTATGTCTGTCACGACTACCCGCCCGAGGGCCGCGAACCGCATTGCATGACCACCGTCGGCGAACAACGCAAAAGCAACATCCATGTGCGTGACGGCATCGATGAGGCGGCATTCGTTGCGATGCGCACCCGGCGCGATGCCACGCTGGGCATGCCGACGCTGCTGCTACCGGCGATCCAGGTCAATGTGCGGGCGGGAAATTTGCCGCCGGCGGAAGACAATGGCGTGACGTACCTTAAAATCCCGATCAATCAACTCTGATCTGTAGGCGCAAAGCTTGCTCGCGATTGCGCCCTTGAGATCGCTATCGCGAGCAAGCTTCGCGCCTACGGATTTGCCCTGGTTTTACGCGCCGAGCGTCAGGCCGTTGGCCGGCAGGGGCAGCGCGGTCTTGTAGCGCACTTGCTTGAGCGCAAAACTCGAGCGGATGTTCGCCACCCCCGGCACTTTGGTCAGAAAGTCCATCATGAAACGCTCCAGCGATTGAATGCTCGGCACCAGCACCCGGATCAAGTAATCCGGGTCGCCGGCCATCAAGTAGCACTCCATCACCTCCGGGCGGTCGGAGATCGCCTCTTCGAAATGCTGCAAGGCCTCCTCCACCTGCTTCTCCAGGCTGACGTGAATGAACACGTTCACGTGCAGCCCCAGCAGATCAGCATCCAGCAACGTCACTTGCTCGCGAATCAAACCCAGCTCTTCCATCGCCTTGACCCGGTTGAAGCACGGTGTCGGTGACAGGTTGACCGAGCGTGCAAGGTCGGCATTGGTGATCCGCGCGTTCTCTTGAAGGCTGTTGAGAATGCCGATATCGGTACGGTCAAGTTTGCGCATGAGACAAAACCACCTGTTTTTTAGGTTTATGCAGATTTTTTATCTGCAAATGATCTTAAGCGCAACGAAACAGAGAGAAATATTCTTCTTGGCCGGGCCTATGATTGTTGTAGGACAAGATTTCTTCCACAGAACGAAATCTGTCAGCTCACTACAAGAAATTCACAAGATCGAGCGTAGAAGCCATGACCCAAGCGTACGAACCGCTGCGCCTGCACGTCCCTGAACCCTCGGGCCGCCCAGGCTGCAAAACCGACTTCTCCTACCTGCATCTGACCGATGCCGGCACGGTGCGCAAACCCCCAATCGACGTTGAACCCGCCGACACGGCCGATCTGGCCCGCGGCCTGATTCGCGTGCTCGACGATCAGGGCAATGCCTTGGGGCCTTGGGCCGAAGGCGTTCCCACGGAGATCCTGCGCAAAGGCATGCGCGCCATGCTCAAGACGCGGATTTACGACAACCGCATGGTTGTCGCCCAGCGTCAGAAGAAGATGTCGTTCTACATGCAGAGCCTCGGCGAAGAAGCCATCGGCAGCGCCCAGGCCCTGGCCTTGAACATCGACGACATGTGCTTCCCGACCTACCGCCAGCAAAGCATCCTGATGGCCCGCGAAGTGCCACTGGTCGACCTGATCTGCCAACTGCTGTCCAACGAGCGCGATCCGCTCAAGGGACGTCAGCTGCCGATCATGTACTCGGTCAAAGAATCCGGTTTCTTCACCATCTCCGGCAACCTGGCGACCCAGTTTGTCCAGGCGGTTGGCTGGGGCATGGCCTCGGCGATCAAGGGCGACACCAAAATCGCTTCGGCGTGGATCGGCGACGGCGCCACTGCTGAGTCGGACTTCCACACCGCCCTGACTTTCGCCCACGTTTACCGCGCGCCGGTGATCCTCAACGTGGTCAACAACCAGTGGGCAATCTCTACGTTCCAGGCGATTGCCGGGGGTGAAGCGACCACGTTCGCCGGCCGTGGCGTCGGTTGCGGCATCGCCTCGCTGCGCGTCGATGGCAACGATTTCTACGCGGTCTACGCCGCTTCCGCCTGGGCTGCCGAACGCGCCCGACGCAACCTCGGCCCGACCATGATCGAGTGGGTCACCTACCGTGCCGGTCCACACTCGACGTCCGATGATCCTTCCAAGTACCGCCCTGCCGATGACTGGAGCCATTTCCCGCTCGGCGATCCGATTGCGCGTCTCAAGCAGCACCTGATCAAGATCGGCCAGTGGTCCGAAGAGGAACACGCCGCCGTCAGTGCCGAACTGGAAGCCGAAGTGATTGCCGCACAAAAGGAAGCCGAACAGTACGGCACCCTCGCCGGTGGCCAGATTCCAAGCGCCGCGACCATGTTCGAAGACGTCTACAAAGAGATGCCGGAGCACTTGAAGCGCCAGCGTCAGCAGTTGGGGATCTGACATGAACGATCACAACAACAATATTCAGTTGGAAACCGCCATGACCACGACCACCATGACCATGATCCAGGCCCTGCGCTCGGCGATGGATGTGATGCTTGAACGTGACGACAACGTCGTGGTGTTCGGCCAGGACGTCGGCTACTTCGGCGGCGTGTTCCGCTGCACCGAAGGCCTGCAGAACAAGTACGGCACCTCGCGGGTTTTCGACGCTCCGATCTCCGAAAGCGGCATCGTCGGCGTTGCCGTGGGCATGGGCGCCTATGGCCTGCGTCCGGTGGCCGAGATCCAGTTCGCCGACTACGTCTACCCGGCATCCGACCAGATCATCTCCGAAGCCGCACGCCTGCGTTATCGTTCGGCCGGCGAATTCACCGCGCCAATGACCCTGCGCATGCCCTGCGGCGGCGGCATCTATGGCGGCCAGACCCACAGCCAGAGCATCGAGGCGATGTTCACTCAGGTGTGCGGCCTGCGCACCGTCATGCCGTCCAACCCGTACGACGCCAAGGGCCTGTTGATCGCCTCCATCGAGAACGATGACCCGGTGATCTTCCTCGAGCCAAAACGCTTGTACAACGGCCCGTTCGACGGCCACCACGACCGCCCGGTAACCCCGTGGTCGAAACACCCGGCCGCGCAAGTGCCGGACGGTTACTACACCGTGCCACTGGACGTCGCCGCCATCACCCGTCCGGGCAAGGATGTGACCATCCTCACCTACGGCACCACCGTGTACGTGTCGCAAGTCGCCGCCGAAGAAACCGGCATCGACGCCGAAGTTATCGACCTGCGCAGCCTGTGGCCGCTGGACCTGGAAACCATCGTCAAGTCGGTGAAGAAAACCGGACGCTGCGTGGTGGTTCACGAAGCCACCCGCACCTGCGGTTTCGGTGCCGAACTGGTGTCGCTGGTGCAGGAACACTGCTTCCACCACCTGGAAGCGCCAATTGAACGCGTCACCGGCTGGGACACCCCCTACCCGCACGCGCAAGAGTGGGCGTATTTCCCTGGCCCGTCCCGAGTGGGCGCGGCTTTGAAACGGGTCATGGAGGTCTGAATGGGCACGCACGTCATTAAAATGCCGGACATTGGCGAAGGCATTGCAGAAGTTGAATTGTCACAGTGGCACGTCAAGGTCGGCGACATGGTCGTCGAGGATCAGGTGCTGGCGGATGTCATGACCGACAAGGCGATGGTGGATATCCCGTCGCCAGTGCATGGCAAGGTCATCGCCCTCGGCGGTCAGCCGGGCGAAGTCATGGCGGTCGGCAGCGTGCTGATCAGCATCGAAGTCGAAGGCGCGGGCAACGTCAAGGAGTCGGCGCAACCGGCACCGGTGAAGCAAGCGCCGGTTGCAGCAGCGAAAGCTGAAACCGTGGTGGAAAACAAACCGGTCGCTGCCGCAGCACCGAAGGCAGCCGTTTGCCAGGGGCCGATGATTGCTCGCGAAGCCAATGAGCGTCCGCTGGCCTCACCGGCCGTGCGTAAGCATGCGCTGGACCTGGGCATCCAGTTGCGTCTGGTGCGTGGCAGCGGTCCGGCCGGTCGCGTGCTGCATGAAGACCTCGAGGCCTATCTGGCTCAGGGTCAAGCCAACGCCTCGGCACCGGTCGCCGCCGCTTACGCCCAGCGTAACGATGAAGAACAGATCCCGGTGATCGGCATGCGCCGCAAGATCGCCCAACGCATGCAGGACGCCACCCAGCGCGCGGCACACTTCAGTTATGTCGAGGAAATCGATGTCACCGCCGTCGAAGAATTGCGCGCTCACCTTAACGAGAAGCACGGTGCGACCCGCGGCAAGCTGACTTTGCTGCCGTTTCTGGTCCGCGCCCTGGTCGTCGCCCTGCGCGATTTCCCGCAGATCAACGCCCGTTACGACGACGAAGCCCAAGTCATCACCCGGCTCGGCGCGGTGCACGTCGGTATCGCCACCCAGGCCGATAGCGGTTTGATGGTGCCTGTGGTTCGTCACGCCGAAGCCCGCAGCCTGTGGGACAGCGCGACGGAAATTTCGCGCCTGGCCACGGCCGCCCGCAACGGCAAGGCCGGCCGCGATGAACTGTCCGGTTCGTCTATCACGCTGACCAGCCTCGGCGCATTGGGCGGCATCGTCAGCACACCGGTGCTGAACCTGCCGGAAGTGGCGATCGTCGGCGTGAACAAAATCGTCGAACGGCCAATGGTAATCAAAGGCCAGATCGTGATCCGCAAGATGATGAACCTTTCCAGCTCCTTCGATCATCGCGTGGTCGACGGCATGGACGCGGCGCTCTTCATCCAGGCCATCCGTGGCTTGCTCGAACAACCCGCCACCCTGTTTGTGGAGTAAGCAATGCAGACTTTGAACACCACGCTGCTGATCATCGGCGGCGGCCCTGGCGGTTACGTGACGGCGATCCGCGCCGGTCAGTTGGGCATTCCAACGATCCTGGTGGAAGGCCAATCGTTGGGCGGCACCTGCCTGAACATCGGCTGCATTCCGTCCAAGGCATTGATTCATGTCGCTGAGCAGTTTCACCAGACGCAGCAGCATAATCAGCACTCAGCCCTGGGCATCAGCGTTGCGGCGCCGACGCTGGACATCGGCAAGAGCGTCGAATGGAAGGATGGCATCGTCGATCGCCTGACCACCGGCGTCGCCGCGCTGTTGAAAAAGAACAAGGTTCAGGTCGTGCAAGGCTGGGCCAACGTGGTCGACGGTAAAACCGTCGACGTCGGCGACACGCGCATTCAATGCGAGCACCTGGTGCTGGCGACAGGTTCGAAAAGCGTGAACCTGCCGATGTTGCCGATTGGCGGGCCGATCATCTCGTCCACCGAGGCCCTGGCGCCGACATCCGTACCCAAGCGCTTGATCGTGGTAGGTGGCGGTTACATCGGTCTGGAACTGGGTATTGCCTACCGCAAGCTCGGCGCCGATGTCAGCGTGGTCGAGGCGCAGGATCGGATTCTGCCAGCCTACGACGCTGAATTGACTCAGCCCGTACACGACGAACTGAAAAAACTCGGTGTGAAGCTTTACTTGAATCACAGCGTACAAGGCTTTGATTCTTCTAATAAAACCTTGCAGGTTTCGCAGCCGAACGGCGATACCCTCAACCTGGAAACCGATCAGGTTCTGGTCGCGGTTGGCCGCAAACCCAACACCCAAGGCTGGAACCTCGAAGCGCTGAACCTGGACATGAACGGGTCGTCGATCAAAATCGACAACCGCTGCCAGACCAGCATGCGCAATGTGTATGCCATCGGCGACCTGAGTGGCGAACCCATGCTTGCGCACCGGGCCATGGCCCAGGGCGAAATGGTTGCCGAGTTGATCAGTGGCAAGCCCCGCGAGTTCAACCCGACCGCCATCGCCGCCGTGTGCTTCACCGACCCGGAACTGGTGGTGGTCGGCAAGACTCCGGACGAAGCCAAGGCTGCAGGTTTGGACTGCATTGTTTCCAGCTTCCCGTTCGCCGCCAATGGCCGGGCGATGACGCTGGAATCGAAAAGCGGCTTCGTGCGCGTGGTCGCCCGTCGTGACAACCATGTGATCGTCGGCTGGCAGGCGGTAGGCGTGGGTGTGTCGGAGTTGTCCACGGCATTCGCGCAAAGCCTTGAGATGGGCGCGCGGCTGGAAGACATCGGCGGCACCATCCATGCGCATCCGACGCTTGGCGAGGCGGTGCAGGAAGCGGCATTGCGTGCTCTGGGGCATGCGTTGCATCTGTAAACACCATCAACTGTGGCGAGGGAGCTTGCTCCCGCCGGGCTGCGAAGCGGCCCCTGGCTGACTTAATGGCGAACCGCGTTGCCTGGATTTACGACTGCTTCGCAGCCGAGCGGGAGCGAGCTCCCTCGCCACAGGATTTCGAGCATTGTCTAGTCGGCGGCAAATAGCCGATAGACCGGGCTGCGAAACAGGCCCGGAATGAAGTATTGTTGTGCCCATCCAAAAAACGTCAGAAGCCTTGAACCGTTTCGACGGTTGTTCAGTGATAGAGGGTGTCATGGGTAACGAAAGCATCAATTGGGACAAGCTGGGTTTTGACTACATCAAGACCGACAAGCGCTATCTGTCGTATTTTCGCAATGGCGAGTGGGACAAAGGCACCCTGACCGAAGACAACGTGCTGCACATCAGCGAAGGCTCGACGGCCCTTCACTATGGCCAGCAATGCTTCGAAGGCATGAAGGCCTATCGTTGCAAGGACGGCTCGATCAACCTGTTCCGCCCGGACCAGAACGCCCTGCGCATGCAGCGCAGCTGTGCGCGTCTGCTGATGCCTCAGGTAGAAACCGAACAGTTCATCGAAGCCTGCAAGGCAGTGGTTCGCGCCAACGAGCGCTTCATCCCGCCTTACGGCACCGGCGGTGCGCTGTACCTGCGCCCGTTCGTGATCGGCGTGGGTGACAACATCGGCGTGCGCACCGCCCCCGAGTTCATCTTCTCGATCTTCTGCATTCCCGTCGGCGCCTACTTCAAGGGTGGCCTGACCCCGCACAACTTCCAGATTTCCAGCTACGACCGTGCCGCACCACAAGGCACCGGCGCAGCCAAAGTCGGTGGCAACTACGCCGCCAGCCTGATGCCGGGCTCCAAGGCCAAGAAAGCCAACTTCGCCGACGCCATTTACCTGGACCCGATGACCCACACCAAGATCGAAGAAGTCGGTTCGGCCAACTTCTTCGGTATCACCCATGACAACAAGTTCGTGACCCCGAACTCGCCGTCAGTACTGCCGGGCATCACTCGCCTGTCGCTGATCGAGCTGGCCAAGACCCGTCTGGGCCTGGAAGTGGTTGAAGGCGACGTGCTGATCGACAAGCTGTCGGACT
>NZ_RCNW01000516.1:0-1836 GCF_004307605.1 Pseudomonas sp. Sample_24 | reverse complement strand
TAGCTGTTACGCCCGTGGCGACTATGCAAGACACATTGAGAATTACCGAAGTTTTTTACTCGTTGCAGGGTGAAACGCGGACGGCTGGCCTGCCCACAGTTTTTGTGCGCCTGACCGGTTGCCCTCTGCGTTGCCAATACTGCGACAGCGCCTATGCCTTCACTGGCGGAACCATCCGCACGCTCGACGATATCCTCGAGCAGGTTGCCGGTTACCGTCCGCGTTATGTCTGTGTCACGGGCGGCGAGCCCCTGGCGCAACCCAACGCCATCCCGTTGCTCAAGCGTTTGTGCGACGCCGGTTACGAAGTGTCACTGGAAACCAGTGGCTCTATCGACATCTCGGCGGTAGATTCCCGGGTCAGTCGCGTTGTCGACCTGAAAACTCCGGGTTCGAAGGAAGCGCATCGCAATCGCTACGAAAACATCGAGCTGCTGACGCCGAACGACCAGGTGAAATTTGTCATCTGTTCCCGCGAAGACTATGACTGGTCCGTATCCAAGCTGATCCAGTATGGTCTTGACCAGCGCGCTGGTGAGGTCCTGTTTTCGCCAAGTCACCATGATCTGAATGCTCGGGATCTTGCAGACTGGGTGGTGGCGGATAATCTGCCGGTACGCTTGCAATTGCAGCTGCACAAGTATCTTTGGAATGACGAGCCGGGGCGCTGAGATGACTGAACAACTGAACACTACGGAAAAACGTGCGGTTATCCTGCTTTCCGGTGGCCTGGACTCGGCAACCGTCGTAGCCATGGCGCGTGCCGAAGGTTATCGCTGCTACACCATGAGCTTCGACTACGGTCAGCGGTCTCACGCCGAACTGTACGCGGCCGAACGTGTCGCCCGGGATTTGGGGGTGATCGAGCACAAGGTCATCGGTCTCAATTTCAATGGCATGGGCGGCTCGGCGCTGACCGACACCAGCATCGATATTCCAGAGGAGTTGGGCGAAGGCATTCCGGTGACTTACGTGCCAGCGCGCAACACGGTTTTCCTGTCACTGGCGTTGGGCTGGGCTGAAGTGCTCGGCGCACGCGACATCTTCATCGGTGTCAACGCAGTGGATTACTCCGGCTACCCGGACTGCCGTCCCGAGTTCATCGAGTCATTCGAGCGCATGGCCAATCTGGCGACCAAGGCGGGTGTAGAGGGCGATGGCTTTCGCATTCAGGCGCCGCTGCAAAACCTCAGCAAAGCGCAGATTGTCCAGGCTGGCACCCAGCTTGGCGTCAACTACGGCCTGACCGTTTCCTGCTATCAGGCTGATGATGAAGGCCGTGCATGCGGCAAGTGCGACAGCTGCCGACTGCGTGCTGAAGGCTTTGCGGCGGCCGGAATCAGCGATCCAACACCTTATTTTTGATTTTTTTTAAAATAGGTGTTGAATAGTCCTTAAAAATCAGTATTATACGCGCCACCACACAGCGGGTCGTTAGCTCAGTTGGTAGAGCAGTTGGCTTTTAACCAATTGGTCGTAGGTTCGAATCCCACACGACCCACCATTTTCAAGCTGTTTTAAAAGTCTGGAAGGCCCACGAAAGTGAGGATTTCCGGATTTTTTTTTGCCCGCGATTTGTGTTTGCCCAAGCCTTGGGCTGCACCGAGCTGACGCAAGTCAGAATCATCTTTTGCATCCACCGGATATTCTGTAGCCTTGCGCAGCTTCAACGCTGTCCGTGCCTGATGAATACTCAATTTCCCGGCGGTACCCTGAAGGGTCCGGAGCCGGGTGTATACTCGACTTTCGCGCGAATGCGCCTGCAGGTCTTGCGAACATGACGCAGATTTCCGAACGCCTTCTGGTTCAAGCCCACCTCGACGCCAAGCAGCCCAA
>NZ_RCNW01000519.1:0-1839 GCF_004307605.1 Pseudomonas sp. Sample_24 | reverse complement strand
ACACGTTTCGGTATTACGATCCGGAGGTGGGGCGGTTTGTTACGCAGGATCCGATAGGGTTAATGGGGGGGGATAATCTCTATCAATATGGAAGCAACCCGTTAGGTTGGATAGACCCTTTAGGGTTAGCATGTTCGTCGCTTCATGAAAGGGTAGTAAATGATGCGAACAAGGTCGCGTCTGCTGGCGGGGAAATCACTGCGAAGCAAGCGCAGATATTGAAAGGAAATCTGCCCGTTGTTCAGAGGCGTACTGTGTTTCAAAATCAGATGGCACGTAAAGAATTTGTGGGTAGTCAAAACTATTTGATGAAGCAATGGGAAGCCAACACCGGTAGAGTATGGCCATCTGGAGCAACTCCCCATCACATCATCCCTTTGGAAAGCGGTGGCGCAAACAAGTGGTGGAATCTAATGCCGACACACGGCTCGTTACCTAATCATTCCTTGCCAGGAATTCCAGGTCCGCATGCCGCAGGTGGAGTTCTCAGGACAACAATTCAACAAGGAAGAAAGGCTCTGCCGCCTGGTACAATAACTGATTTGAGATTGTAATATGATTGATATTGACGAAGAGTGTAAAAAAATAGAAGGGTCCGACTTTTTTTTTAATATGGGGGGTGACGGGGCTGAGGATGGTCGTTTGATATATATAAAAAATGTCCGCAAGGTTTTTGTAGAGCCTTCTGATGCTGAGTTTAAGGGGCGCTACGATTGTGTTGAGTGGCTGCCCACATCTCCAACTCAGCCGGACCCTTTTTATAATATTCCTAAACCACCTTCTGATCTTGTTGCTATGCGGATGAAGGTGAATAAGGCGGTAATGGCTGCGACTAAAAATCTTGATAAAAATAAATTTTTGTGTGCGCCGCATGACTTTAGCCTTGCGGCAAGAAATGGAATCTGCTTCGCTTTTAGGCAATATGTCTCTGAAGAGTATTACGGACTTGGTGAGCGATGGTCGACAATAATAAAATTGTATTACTGTGGTCGCTGGCCTGTTGGCTTCTGTAAGGATGAAATAGTCGTTATTTGATTTGCGATGGATGAGTTGAGAATCTCCGTTGGCGGCAGTTTGGTGAGGGGTTTTTAGTTGGTGTAATTATGTGCGCTTCGCTCTTTTATAACATGATTAGTTTGTTGTCAGGTGATCTAATGCTCTGTTCATGTCGTCGACGACGCAATTCCCTGTCGCATCAATGCCTTGAGCCTGAACTTTAATTACCTCTGAGAAAACATCCACAGCGGCTAACGTGTGGTGGAGCAATGTACCAGCTATGGTGAGCCCTCAGCATTGGCCGGCTGCTGGCCAAACTCAATGCCGATGCCCGTCAGGATTATGCATATGACGACGGCGATCGCCTGCTGTCGATCCAACGCCTGCCGACCGCGCAGGGCAAGCAACTGGGTGTCAGCGAAGAAACCCTCGAATTCTCCTACGACCTGCTCGGCCGCCTGATCCAGGAGACTACGGCGCAAGGTGCCTTGTCCTACGAGTACGACCCGCTAAGCAACCTCACCACCCTGATGTTGCCTACCGGCCAACACCTCAATCACCTGTACTACGGCAGTGGCCACCTGCACCAACTCAACCTCGACGGCCAGCTCATCAGCGACATCGAGCGCGACGAGCTGCATCGCGAAGTCCTGCGTACACAGGGCAAACTCACCAGTTGTTTTGGCTACGACGCCATGGGCCGCAAAGCCTGGCAATTCGCCTCTAGCTTACCGGCAGAAAAGCTCTCGCAAATTCACAATCCAGGCATCCAGCCCGACCTGCTGGTGGAACACGCCTACAACCCGATCCACCGCCGCCATCAATACGACCCGGCTGGCGAGT
>NZ_RCNW01000149.1:0-1841 GCF_004307605.1 Pseudomonas sp. Sample_24 | reverse complement strand
TCGGGCGCGACCTTGCTCAGCTCGATGTCTTCGATGGCGCCACGGGTGACGCTGACGGTCTTGCCCTTGAGGTCGTCCAGGCCTTTGATGTCGGCTTCTGGCGGGCCGAACACGGCGAGGTAGAACGGTGCATAGGCGCGGGAGAAGTCGATGACTTTTTCCCGCTCGGGGTTTTTGCCAAGGCTGGAAATCACCAGGTCGACCTTGCCGGTGGTCAGGAACGGGATGCGGTTGGTGCTGTTGACCGGAGTCAGTTCGAGTTTGACCTTGAGCTGGTCGGCCAGCAGTTTTGCAGTATCGATATCCAGGCCGCGAGGTTTCATGTCCGGGCCGACCGAGCCGAAGGGCGGGAAGTCCTGGGGCACGGCAACCTTGAGGACGCCGCGCTTGACCACATCCTCCAGACCGTCGGCGTGGGCGGGTGCCTGGCTCAGCATCAGGCTAGCGAACAAGACTTTGATGAGTGCGCTGTAACGCTGGGTCATGGCAGATCTCCGAATCGACGAGAAGGAATGTCTGCGGATCGACAGAGCATGGGCCATGCCAACCTCGGGCCATGGGGGCGCCAGCGCGCGGTTTTACTGGTGTCGGAAGGTCTTACTGGTCTGAACAGTCGAGTCGCGTTTCGCACCTCGATAGCGCACCCGTTAAAATTCCCGAACCCCCATGGGGCACGACTTGCCGGACGCCGCGAATAGCTTTACAACTGGCCGCACATTGGCCTGGTTCGTCTGGAAAATCATGAACTCGATCTCCCGTGCCGTACCCGAAGTGGCGCTGCAAGCCATCCGCAAACTGATCACCGAACAGGGCTTCGGGCCCGGGGATGCCTTGCCCTCGCAACGGGATCTGGCGGTGCAATTGGGGGTCAGTCGGGCATCGTTGCGCGAGGCGTTGTCGTCCCTGAGCGCACTGGGGGTCATCAGTATCCAGCCGGGCAAAGGCGTGTTTGTGCAATCACCAGTGGAGCTGCCGCGAGGCGATGCGGCGCCGGGCTGGCCATTCGCGGCGCAGGCTTCGCCGCTGGACATTTTTCAGTTGCGCTATGCGCTGGAGGGGTTTGCCGCAGGGCTGGCGGCCGTGACCTTGAGTACCGATGAGCTCGATGCGCTGCAAGACAATGTCGCCGCCATGCGCAACGAATTGAAGTCTGGCGACTTTGAAGCGGCGGCGCGCCTGGACTTCGAATTTCACCGTCGAATTCTGCTGGCCAGCGGCAATCAGGCGATGCTGAGCATCCTCACCGCCAGTGCCGACATCTTCCTGGAGAGCCAGAAGCTACCGTTCATCCGGGCCGAACGGGCCATGGAAACCTGGCAGGAACACCGCAAAATCCTTCGCGCACTGGCACGCCGAGCCTCAGGGGCCGCACAGAAAGCCATGCACGAACATGTGCGCAATGCCGCCTTGCGCACCGGAATCGCCTTCGTCGCTCCCGCCACTGCGTGACCTGGGCTATACCCAAACTCATGGACCACCATAGCGAGACTCAATCATCTGCACCTTCCTGAACACGGGAAGGGCAGCTATGATGGGCCACGTTTTTTTGCTTACAACCCTGGAGAATTCCATGAGCAGCGATCTTATCAAACACGTTAGCGACGCTAGCTTCGAGGCCGACGTACTCAAGGCTGAAGGCGCTGTACTGGTCGATTACTGGGCTGAGTGGTGCGGCCCTTGCAAAATGATCGCTCCTGTTCTGGACGAAATTGCCGAGACTTACAAAGGCAAGCTGACCGTTGCCAAACTGAACATCGACGAAAACCAGGAAACTCCGGCCAAGCACGGCGTGCGTGGTATCCCGACCCTGATGCTGTTCAAGAACGGCAACGTTGAAGCGA
>NZ_RCNW01000486.1:0-13266 GCF_004307605.1 Pseudomonas sp. Sample_24 | reverse complement strand
GCGTTGATTCTTTTTCGAGCAACTTTTAACTGCACTGTATAAAAAATATCCAGCTAGAAGGCCCGAGCTGAGCGAGCCGGCGAAGAAAAGTTCCCGAGGTTCGAGGCTCTTTTTCCAGTCTTGGCTAAAGTCTGGCTAGATGGACTGTCTACACTTTTGTTCGAATTCTGCGTGGCGCCTCTCAATATCTTTCTCCTTATTCAGGTGACTTTAACAACGGGCGCTCGTCTTAAGTCTCAATATCCGGCAATGTTCAGGCTTGCGACCTTGGTGATCTTCGGTCGAGCCCGTCCTGCGTGACCCGGAGCGGCACCTGCCAACCTGCATGATGACGAGCGTACCTTGAGCATTTCTGCCAATGGTGCCTACTATTTGTACGTGCTCGGTTGCGCGAGATCGGTGTAGCTCTTCTCGGTGTCCATTCAGGCACGGGGTGGCGTAGATGTTCCTTCGCCGGAAAAACATCGGTAAGGTAGGGGTCGGAATCCAAGACCCGCGAGGAGTAGTGATGAGCGAGGCGTTGTCCATCCACCATGACCAGGCTGGTCATCAGTTCGAGACCAATGTGGACGGTCATCGTGCCTACCTGACTTATATGGATCTGGGGAAACAGACCCTGGATATCTATCGCACGTTCGTGCCTAACGCACTGCGTGGTCGGGGTATTGCAGCGGCACTGACCGAGCAGGCGTTGCAGTACGCCGAAGAGATGGGCTACACGGTTATCCCGTCGTGTTCCTACGTCGAACGCTACATGGAGCGTCACCAGCGGCATGCGGCCAAGCTGAGCCAGTGACCTTCAACAAAACGAATGCATAAAAAAACGCCGGGTTCAGCCCGGCGTTTTTTTGTCTGCCGCAAATGGCGATCAGGTGCGTTTGCGTTTCGGCAGCACGTCCTTGAGCTTGGCATGCATGCTGCGCAAGGTGTTTTCGGTCGCTGTCCAGTCGATGCAGGCATCGGTGATCGACACACCGTATTGCAGGTCGGCGAGGTCTTTCGGGATAGCCTGGCAACCCCAGTTCAGGTGGCTTTCGACCATCAGGCCGATGATCGACTGGTTGCCTTCGAGGATCTGGTTGGCGACGTTCTCCATCACCAGCGGTTGCAGGGCCGGGTCCTTGTTGGAGTTGGCGTGGCTGCAATCGACCATGATGTTCGGCTTGATCTTCGCTTTGTTCAGCGCTTGCTCGCACAGGGCGACGCTGACCGAGTCGTAGTTAGGCTTGCCGTTGCCGCCGCGCAGCACGACGTGACCGTAGGCGTTGCCCTTGGTAGTCACGATCGACACGCCACCTTCCTGGTTGATCCCCAGGAAGCGGTGCGGGCTGGAAACCGATTGCAGGGCGTTGATCGCCACGGTCAGGCCGCCATCGGTGCCGTTCTTGAAGCCGACAGCCGAGGACAGGCCGGAGGCCATTTCACGGTGAGTCTGCGATTCGGTGGTGCGCGCGCCGATGGCCGACCAGCTGATCAGGTCCTGCAGATATTGCGGGGAGATCGGATCGAGGGCTTCGGTGGCGGTTGGCAGGCCCATTTCGGCCAGGTCCAGCAGCAGTTGACGACCGATGTGCAGCCCGTCCTGGATCTTGAACGAGTCGTCCAGGTACGGATCGTTGATCAAGCCTTTCCAGCCGACGGTGGTGCGTGGCTTCTCGAAATACACACGCATGACCAGATACAGGGTATCGGACACTTCTGCGGCGAGAACCTTCAGGCGCTCGGCGTATTCGTGGGCTGCCTTGATGTCGTGGATCGAGCAAGGCCCGATGACGACGAACAGGCGATGGTCGGTGCCATCGAGAATATTGCGAATGACTTCGCGGCCCTTGGTCACGGTGCGCAACGCAGCGTCGCTCAGGGGAATATCGCGCTTGAGCTGATCGGGGGTGATCAGTGTCTCGTTGGAGGCGACGTTTAGGTCGTTGATCGGTAAATCAGCCATCGTTTACTCGTCAGGTCACGGGTGCCGGCCGCCAGCGAACCCGCGCGGCGGAGCACAGCAAATTAAGCGCGTCGGGGAGCCGAACCTTAGCGCGTTACACCGTGGCTAGACAATGGGCTGGCAGCGCTTTAATCCAGTACAGGCTGTGCAAATGCCTTGCGAACCGTTTCGTGAGAGAACTCGTCGGCGTGTTCCTGGACCCACTCGAGCGCCAGTGCCTGAACTTCCTGCAGGTCATTGTGGGGATCGTGCTGGCGGCAATAACGCTCGATCTGGCACACCTGCTCACCCATTCGGGCACTGAACAGCGTCTGTTCGTCGACGAAGGCAATGCCAACCAGATAGCCGTGTTTTCGTCGCAGGCACCAGGCCACATAGCCCGGAAAACGCAGGTCGGGATTGAGCGTCGGCATGCGCACTTCGAGCGCCGTGCCGTGGCGCCACGCGCGGTGATAATTGCATGCCATGCCCCCGAGGCTGATAGTGTGCAGCTGTCGTCGCGAAATACACTCGGGTTTGAGCAACGTTAATTCCACGGGTACATCGTCAGGATGAGGAATGAATCGTCCCATGAACACGGACTCCATGTGTCGGCCATCTGACATTGTTTCTCCCAGTATAGTGGTCGAATCGGAACTGACCGATTTCGACGCCGACCAACGGCTGCTGACGATGAACGGTGTGTCGCTGGTGATTTTCACCAGTGTCGGCTGTTCCAGTTGCCGTTTCGCCCGCGAACAATTGCCGGCACTCGATCTGGCAGTCGATCGCCTGTGCTGGATCGATGCCGGGAACAATGGCGGGGTGGTCGAGCGATATCAGGTTTTTCATTTGCCGGCGCTGTTCGTGGTACGCGACGGTGAATTCTTCGGGGCATTGCATTCGCGCCTGACCGGCACCGAACTCAATCGGGCGATACGTCAGGCGCTGAGTCGAACAGCAGAGGAGTTGCCATGATAGGGACAGTTGCGAAACCGACCATCGGTATGATCGGAACCGGTGCAATCGGTGGTTTCTACGGGGTGATGCTGGCGCGAGCCGGTTTCGATGTGCATTTTCTGCTGCGCAGCGAGTTTTCCGTGGTGGCCGAACGCGGGTTGCTAGTGAACCATGCAGCCCATGGTGCGCTGACATTGAATCCGGTCAAGGCCTATTCGAGCGCAGAAGACATGCCACCGTGCGACTGGTTGCTGGTCGGCGCCAAGACCACCAGCAACGCGGATCTGGCACCGGCGATCCTGCAAGCCGCCGCACCGAATGCAAAGGTCCTGTTGTTGCAGAATGGCCTGGATGTCGAAGACAGCCTGCGCGAACTGCTTCCTGACTCGCTGCATCTGCTGGGTGGGCTTTGCTATATCTGCGTTCATCGGGAAGGGCCGGGCGTCATTACCCATCAGGCGCTCGGTGCCGTGCATGTCGGCTACCACAGCGGCCCCGCCGATGAATCGGCGCGGATTGCGATCGTCGAAGAAGGTGTCGGCTTGTTCCAGGCCGCGGGCATCGACTCTCAGGCCATGGCGAACCTGCATCAGGCACGTTGGCAAAAACTGGTCTGGAATATCCCTTACAACGGTCTGTCGGTGTTGCTCGGGGCCAGCACCACACCCTTGATGGCCGATGCCGACAGCCGGGAAATGATCAAGGCGCTGATGGCCGAGGTGGTGCAGGGCGCAATCGCCTGTGGTCACGAGGTGCCGGCGGGTTACGCCGAGCACCTGTTCCTGATGACCGAGAAAATGCCTGACTACTGGCCGAGCATGTATCACGATTTTCTGCACAAGCGACCGCTGGAGCTACAGGCTATCTATGCCCGGCCACTGGCCGCGGCCAAAGCGGCGGGATGTGAACTGCCACGAATCGAGGCGTTGTATCGCAGCTTGAGTTTTATCGATCGACGTAATACTTGAGTTGATCAAGGCAATGGGGGAAGGGGATGCCAAACGTAATTGACGACAAACTGGTGCTGGCGATTTCGTCGCGCGCATTGTTCGACCTGAGTGACAGCCACAAGGTCTACCTGTCGAGCGGCGTCGAGGCTTACCGGCAATATCAGATCGAACACGAAGACGAAATCCTCGAGCCCGGTGACGCGTTTCCCTTGGTGCAAAAACTCCTGAATCTCAACGCCAGCCTTGGACGTGCCCGGGTCGAGGTGGTCCTGGTGTCGCGCAACAGCGCCGATACCGGTCTGCGGGTATTCAATTCGATTCATCACTACGGGCTGGCGATCTCCCGCGCGGCATTCGTTGGCGGGCGCAGTCCTTATCCATACCTCAAGGCGTTTGGCTGCGATCTGTTTCTTTCGACTCACGCCGAAGACGTGCGCAGTGCGCTGGACGCGGGTTTCGCCGCGGCAACCATTTTGTCCGGCGGTGCCAGCCGCGCGGCCAGCGACGAACTGCGCATCGCGTTTGACGGCGATGCGGTGCTGTTTTCCGATGAGTCGGAGCGCGTTTACCAGGCCGGTGGTCTGGAGGCATTTCAAGCCAGCGAACGCGAAGCGGCGCGCCAGCCTTTGCGCGGCGGGCCGTTCAAGGGCTTCCTCGCCGCTCTCAATTTGTTGCAGCGCGAGTTCCCGGATGGCGAATGCCCCATCCGCACGGCGCTGGTGACCGCACGTTCGGCGCCGGCCCATGAACGGGTGATTCGCACATTGCGCGAATGGGATATTCGTCTGGACGAGTCGCTGTTCCTCGGTGGCCTGACCAAGTCGGCATTCCTCGAAGCCTTTGCCGCGGATGTGTTTTTCGATGATCAGGCCGGTCACTGCGAGCTGGCCCGTGAAGTCGTCGCCACCGGTCATGTGCCACATGGCATAAGCAACGAACAAAAGATTTAAGCCTGCCGTTCAACGCGTTACGCCGGACGTCGTACTCGCCAAGGCGCTGCTAAGCTGAATCAATCTCCGCCATGTTGGCATTCGAGGAGGTCATATGATCCGTTCGATGCTGTATGCCACTGACCTCGGCCTGTACGCCCCCGTGGTGATGCAACACGCCCTGGAATTGGCTCGGACATTCGATGCCGATTTGTACGTGGTGCACGCGGTGGAGCCCATGGGCCTGTTTGCCGAATCGGTGCTCCAGAGCTACCTCGACGAGCAGGCGTTGAACGAGTTTCACAGCCAGGGCTTGAACACGGTCATTGCGAGTATCGAGCAGCGGGTGCTGGATAGCTTTCGTGAGGAGTTGGGCGGCGAGGGTGAGTTGGACCTGAAAAGAATCCAGGCAGTACGGGTGCTGCAGGGCGATCCGTCGCAGGTGATTCTCGACCAGGCGCAGAAACTCTCTGTGGATTTGCTGATCGTAGGTAGTCACAGCCACGGGGCTGGTGCGGAAACGCCATTGGGCCGCACCGCGGCGCGGGTGTTGCAGTTGGCCAAGGTGCCGGTTTATCTGGTGCCGCTGGTGCAACGCCGTCGCCAAGGGGATCGCTAGGCTGCGAATAGCAGGACTTTGATAAAAAAGTTCTAGATTTATTCTTCAAACCATTAATATAGTTATATACCGTCGCTGATGCCCGTGGCGTCCAACTGCTTTGAGGGATTCATATGAAGCTTCAACAACTGCGCTACATCTGGGAAGTGGCGCACCACGACCTCAACGTTTCCGCTACAGCCCAAAGCCTTTACACCTCGCAACCGGGCATCAGCAAACAGATCCGCCTGCTGGAAGACGAATTGGGCGTCGAAGTGTTCGCCCGCAGTGGCAAGCACCTGACCCGCGTCACCCCGGCCGGTGAGCGAATCATCACCACCGCTGGCGAAATCCTGCGCAAGGTTGAAAGCATCAAGCAGATCGCCCAGGAATTCTCCAACGAGAAAAAAGGCACCCTGTCGATCGCCACCACCCACACCCAGGCGCGTTATGCGTTGCCGCCGGTGATCAGTAATTTCATCAAGCAGTACCCGGACGTTGCCCTGCACATGCACCAGGGTTCGCCGATGCAGATCGCCGAAATGGCCGCTGATGGCACCGTGGATTTCGCCATCGCCACCGAAGCGCTCGAGCTGTTCGGTGATTTGGTCATGATGCCGTGCTACCGCTGGAACCGCTGCGTGGTCGTGCCTCAGGGCCACCCACTGACCAAGCTGTCGAAGCTGACCCTCGAAGCCCTCGCTGAATACCCGATCGTGACTTACGTGTTCGGTTTCACTGGCCGTTCGAAGCTCGACGAAGCCTTCAGCCATCGCGGCCTGACGCCGAAAGTGGTGTTCACCGCTGCCGACGCCGACGTGATCAAGACCTACGTTCGCCTGGGCCTGGGTGTGGGTATCGTGGCGAAAATGGCCGTCGACACCAAACTCGACAGCGACCTGGTGGTGCTCGATGCCAGCGAATTGTTCGAATCCAGCATTACCAAGATCGGCTTCCGTCGCGGCACCTTCCTGCGTGGTTTCATGTGCGACTTCATCGAGAAGTTCGCCCCGCACCTGACCCGCGAAGTCATGGCCAAGGCTATCCAATGCCACAACAAACAGGAACTGGAAGAGCTGTTCGACGGCGTCGAACTGCCGGTTCACTGATCAGCCCGAAAGCGGCCTAGACCACCTCGGTGACAGCGAACTGTTGCCGAGTGCCCGCCACCAGAATCTCCACTTCATCACCTTCGAACTTGCCCAGCAGGCTTTTGCCCAGCGGTGAGCGCGGGGTGATGACAGTAATCAACTGCCCCACCAGATCGACCTTCAGACCCGCCGCATCAGGCGCCAGAAACAGCCATTGCTCTCGACCTTTTTCGTCTTCCAGACCCAGCAGGGCGCCGACTTCAATGCCGCGTCGCTCGTCATACGCACGCAGCACCAGGTTTTGACACAACGCCAGTGACTGGCGAATTTCCTCCACACGCCTGGCCTGCCCGGCTGCCAGATATGACGCCTCGAGCCCCAACGTGTCGTATTTGTTCTCGGCGATGTTTTCTTCATGGGTCGCGGTTTCGTAAGCGGTCTGTGCGGCCCGCTCAGCGATGTCGAGATCGACTCGCAGCTTGTCGAGAATCAGTTGGTGGACAGTTTGTTTGTTCATGATCAATCGCAGAACTGCAGGACATTGGCGCGGCTTTTTTCGCTGGGTGCTGTCTGGTCCTGTTGCAGCCAGAACTGACATTTGGCGTTCGACAGATTGCGGTTGCTGCTGCGCGCCTGATCGAGTCGTTGCGCCTGTTCGTCCTTGCGCAGGTTCTGTTCATACTGCTCGAACAGCGGACTCTGTGGTGGGATATCCGGAACCTGTTGCACCACCGGCGGGTTGGCCAGTTGCTGTACCGCTTGGGCCACCGGGGCCAATTGCTCGCTGAAAAACAGGCGCGAGGCGAGCCAGCAGGTCAGCGCGATGGCGAGAAAGCCCAGCCACAGACCGAGGGCGATACTGCCGGTCAATTGCACGGCATTGAGCTGGATCGGCAACGAGCGGCGCGGATTGGTACGGTAGGGCATGACTGCCTCCTGGCGGTGGGGCGCGGGCGAGTGCCGATTGTCGCACGAAGATTAATCGTCGTCGGCTCTTCTGCGCAGGGTAATTTATGAGGACAATCGCGGCTTTTGCCAACGGGAACCTGGAATGCCTGAAATGAAACCCCGCTGGGATATTTTTTGCACCGTGGTCGATAACTACGGCGACATCGGTGTGACCTGGCGCCTGGCTCGGCAGCTGGTGGCCGAGCATTCGCTGGCGGTGCGTTTATGGGTCGACGACCTGCGTGCCTTTGAGCGCATGTGCCCCGAGATCGATATCCATGTTGCGCAGCAGTGGCAGCAAGGTGTCGAGGTGCGGCAGTGGCCCGCCGAGTGGCTGCCGACAGAAGCGGCGGATGTGGTGATAGCCGCATTCGCCTGCCAGTTGCCCGCTGCCTATATGGAAGCGATGGCCGAGCGCCAAAAAACACCGTTGTGGATGAACCTCGATTACCTGAGTGCCGAGGATTGGGTGGTCGGCTGTCACGGCTTGCCTTCGGTGAAGTACAAGCACGTACAGAAATTCTTCTTCTTTCCGGGATTCCAGAAAGGCACCGGCGGCTTGTTGCGTGAAAACGGATTGCTCGAACGACGTCGGCGGTTTCAGCAGGATCCCGAGGCTCGGCGCACCTTTCTGCAGGGCTTGGGTGTCGAGTGTGCAGCCGGTGCGCAGCTGATGTCGTTGTTCGCCTATGAAAATGCCGGGCTGGCCAGTTGGCTGGATGCGCTGGCCAGTGATTCGACGGCCACTCATCTGCTGGTGCCGGAAGGGCGGATCCTCGGCGATGTCGAACGCTGGCTGGGCGTGAATGATTTGCAGGCCGGCGCGTTGCACGTGCGTGAGGCCGTGACCGTGCAGGTGCTGCCGTTTGTCCGCCAGGATCAATATGACCTGTTGCTGTGGAGTTGTGATTTCAACGCCGTGCGTGGTGAAGATTCCTTCGTCCGCGCGCAATGGGCGGGTCGGCCTCTGCTCTGGCATATCTATCAGCAGGAAGAAGATGTCCACCTGGACAAGCTCGAAGCCTTTCTGTCGTTGTATGTGAAAGGGCTGTCGGAACCTGCTCGGGAGGCGATCAGCGGTCTTTGGCGGGCGTGGAACGCCGGCGAAAAAATGACCGACCACTGGCAATCCACTCGTAAACACTGGCCGGAGCTGGAAAAACACGCCGAGTCATGGTGTCTGGAACAAGCCTTGCAGGCCGATCTTGCCACGGCGCTGGTACAGTTTTATGGAAATTGGATATGATACGCGGCCTAGATTTTTGTAAATCCCATCCAAATTCGGATATTCGCAATGAAAACTGGTAAAGAACTGAAACCCGGTACCGTGATCCGTCTCGAAAACGATCCTTGGCTGGTTCAGAAAGCTGAATTCACCAAGTCGGGTCGTAACAGCGCGATCATGAAGACCAAGCTGAAAAACCTGCTGACCGGTTACAAGACCGAGATCGTTTACAGCGCTGACGACAAACTGGACGACGTGATCCTCGACCGCAAAGAAGCGACCCTGTCCTTCATCAGCGGCGACACCTACACGTTCATGGACACCACTGACTACACCATGTACGAGCTGAACGCTGAAGACATCGAAAGCGTTCTGCCGTTCATCGAAGAAGGCATGACCGACGTTTGCGAAGCCGTGTTCTTCGAAGACCGTCTGGTATCCGTAGAGCTGCCGACCACCATCGTGCGTCAGATCGACTACACCGAAGGTTCCGCTCGCGGCGACACTTCCGGCAAGGTAATGAAGCCTGCCAAACTGAAGAACGGTACCGAGCTGTCGGTTGCTGACTTCATCGAAATCGGCGACATGATCGAGATCGATACCCGCGAAGGCGGTTCCTACAAAGGCCGTGCTAAATAAGCACTGCTTGAGGAATGAAAAAGCCCGACCATTGAGTCGGGCTTTTTTGTGTCCAGTGATTGGTACGCAACGCCAAACGTGTAGGAGCCGGCTTGCTGGCGATGGCGTCCTCAAGACCGCTATCGCCAGCAAGCCGGCTCCTACAGGTAGGGTTATTTCTTCAGGTGTTCCTTGAGTTCCTGCGAAGCCTGCAACATTGCCGAACGAACCGCTGGGACCTGGCTCACCACGTTAAGCAAACCGTAGTCGTGGATCATGCCGTTGTAGCGAACCGAAGTTACAGGTACACCGGCCTCATCGAGTTTGCGGGCGTAGGCTTCACCTTCGTCGCGCAGCACATCCGCTTGCGCCGTTTGCACCAGCGCCGGTGGCAGACCCTTGAGTTGCGCAGGGGTAGCCCGCAACGGCGAGGCATAGATCTCGTTACGCTGCTTGGCGTCGGTGGTGTAGTTGTCCCAGAACCACTTCATCATGTTTTTGCTGAGGAAGTGCCCTTCAGCAAACTGGTTGTAGGATGCCGTCTCGAAGTTGGCATCGGTCACCGGCCACAGCAATACCTGGAACTTGATCGCTGGCGTGCCTTTGTCTTTTGCCATCAGCGCAACCACGGCCGCCATGTTGCCACCGACGCTGTTGCCGGCCACCGCCAGGCGTTTGCCATCGACGTTGATCTCTTTACCGTGTTCAGCTACCCATTTGGTCGCGGCGTACGCCTGGTTGATCGCCACCGGGTAATGCGCTTCCGGCGACGGCGTGTAGTTGACGAAGACCGCCGCTGCGCCCGAACCGACAACCAGGTCACGAACCAGTCGTTCGTGGGTCGGGAAATCTCCCAGTACCCAGCCACCGCCGTGGAAGAACATGAACACTGGCAACTCGCCCTTGACCCCGGCCGGCCGGACGATAGTCAGGCTCAGCGGTTGGCCGTCGACCTGAATGGTCTTCTGGCTGACATCGGCTTTTGGCAGCGTCAGCTTGACCCCGGCCTGCGCACCCACCAGCACGGCGCGGGCTTGTGCAGGCGTCATTTGCTCGATCGGCTTGCCGGTGCCGGCATTCAACACGTCGAGGAATGCCTGGGTATTGTGCTCGACATCACCGGCGAACGCGTTGTTGATCGACAGAGCGAGAAGGGTACCGGTCAAGACTTTGCTGAAAGTGTTCATGTTCATTTCCTGTTCGGGCCTGAGTGGGTCAGTGATTAGACGGTGACGTGCAGACGTACTTCGACATTGCCGCGGGTGGCATTGGAGTACGGGCAAACCTGGTGGGCAGCATCGACCAGGGCTTGCGCGTCGGCTTGTTCAAGGCCCGGCAAGCTGATGTGCAGGTCGATGTCCAGACCGAAACCGCCAGGAATCTGGCCGATACCGACGTGGGCGGTGATCGACGCATCGCTCGGGATGCTGCGCTTGCTCTGGCTGGCAACGAATTTCAGGGCGCCGATGAAGCAGGCGGAGTAGCCGGCTGCGAACAGCTGTTCAGGGTTGGTCGCCGCACCGCCAGCACCGCCGAGTTCTTTTGGGGTAGCCAGTTTGACGTCGAGAATGTTGTCGCTGGAAACAGCACGACCGTCACGGCCACCGGTGGAAGTTGCAACTGCGGTGTAGAGAGTTTGCATGGTGAAAGCCTCGTTCGGGTTTGATTGTTTGCGCTAAATGTTTGCGCGTTAAGTAAGTGCGAGGTGAATGTATCGCGCTAATGTTTAGTGCGCAAGATAAATTTTTGAAAAAAAACCGGGAGATTTAAAAACCTGATGATGGTCTTCGCTTGAAAGGCTTGTATTAGAGCTGTCGAAGGGGGTTTTCAGGGGGAGGGAGCGAAGCTGGGATTTCCGCTTCAACGCAAAACAACTGTAGGAGTGAGCCTGCTCGCGATGGCGGTGAGTCAGTCGACACTCATCCGAATGTCGAACCGCTATCGCGAGCAGGCTCACTCCTACAGGGGATGTGCGCTGGTAGAAAGAGTTACAGACTGTCTTGCAAGTGACGGCGCAGCGCTTGCAGTTCCGCCTGCAGTTTCTGCAATCGCTCAAGGGTCATGCCGCTGGCGCCGAGGATGCATTGAGGAATGCCACGGGCCTTGTCACGCAGGGCCCGACCTTTTTCGGTGAGTTCGATGATCACCACGCGTTCGTCTTCGCGGCTGCGGGTGCGGCTGAGCACACCTTCGGCTTCCAGGCGTTTGAGCAGCGGGGTGAGCGAGCCGGGATCAGTCAGCAGGCGCGTGCTGATTTCGCCCACGGTCAAGCCGTCCTTTTCCCACAACACCATCATCGCCAGGTACTGCGGATAAGTCAGGCCCAACGCCTGCAGCAAGGGCTTGTAGACCTTGGTCAACATCAGTGAAGTGGAGTGCAAGGCGAAGCAGGCCTGGTTGTCCAGCAGCAGGTCGTCGCAGTTGTCCGGGGTGTCGCGCTCGGTGGTCATTTCGAAGCCTTTGATCGGTGATCATCATGAATCTAGCGGGCAAATCTTTAATGCGCCAGATAATTCAGGACGAGTGGTGGTCCAGGTGGGTTTGCAGGACCAGATCCCAGGGGGGGATGGGGCTGAAGCGGGTTTTCAGGTATTCCAGCAGCAATCGGCTGCGCGAACTGGGTTGTTGTTGCAGGCGCAAGGCATAGATTCCCGAACTCTCCGGTTTGGGCAGGCCATTGTCGCAGAACAGCGGCACCAGTTCCCCGCGCAACAGATACTCACTGGCCAGCCATGTCGGCAAATGCGCGATACCCAGCCCGGCGAGCGCACCGCAGACCAGGGCTTCGGCATTGTTGGCGCTCATGCGGATGCGCGAGGGGCGATGCAAATGCATTTGGCCTTCACGTTCGAAGCGCCAGGCAAAAGGTGGCGCCAGGCCGTCCCAGTCAAGACCGTCGTGTTCAATCAATTGTGCCGGATCATTGGGCACGCCACGTCGTTTCAGATAGTCAGGGCTGGCGCAGGCGATGCGCACCATGCTCGCCAGCGGTGTGGCCACCAATCGCGTGTCGGCCATCTGTCCGGCACGCAATACCAGATCGACCTTGCCCAGGTTCAAGCCCTGCATGTCGACGAAACTGTCGATCAGGTGCAATTGCACATCAAGGCCGGGATACAGCATCAGGAAGTCAGCAATGACCGGCGCCAGATGCCGACGCCCGAACGCGGCAGGCGCATCCACCCGAATCAAGCCTTCTGGAGCGCTGCTCAGGGACACAGCTTCGGCGCGGGCCAGGCGTAACTCGGCGACGATCCGCCGCGCCCGTTCGGCAAACGCCAGGCCGGCCGGCGTTGCACGGACCGCGTGGGTGCTGCGAATGAACAATTGGCTGCCGACAGCGTTTTCCAGGCTATCAATGCGTCGCGCGACGGCCGATGGGGTCAACGGATGACGGCGCGAGGCCGCAGAAAAGCTGCCGGTTTCCAGTACATCCAGAAACAAGCCCAGTTGCTCGGTCAATTGATCGGGATTCATCGTCTGTAACGCTTATGCGAAGTTGGCACAGCCATTGTGCGTTGCTGTGCGTTTCCGCGCCAGAACCAACTGCGTAGGATGAATCGCCTGACGTAGGAGGAAAACGCCTGTGATTGAGTTTTTGATGTATTTGGCCTTTGGCGCTGCCTTGGGTACGCTCGGCGGAATATTTGGCATCGGAGGTGGCTTGATCGCCATTCCGCTGCTGGGCGTTTTATTCGGGCTCGATCAACAGATCGCCCAAGGGACTGCGCTGGTGATGGTGGTACCGAACGTGATGCTGGCGTTGTGGCGTTATCACCAACGCAACAGGATCGAGTTGCATCACGCGCTGCCGCTGGCCTCGATGGGGTTCTGCTTCGCCTGGATCGGCTCGATCTGGGCGGTGGGGATAGATGCGCAAACCATGCGTATCGGCTTCGTCGCTTTTCTGATCGCGCTTTCGGCCTACAACTTGATGCGCATGTTCCTCGCCAGCGCACCGGCCTCTTCACAGATGAACTATGGATGGCCCTGGCTGGGTGTGCTCGGTGCTGCATCCGGCAC
>NZ_RCNW01000203.1:0-1842 GCF_004307605.1 Pseudomonas sp. Sample_24 | reverse complement strand
ACTGGTGATGATGGCCTGGTACGGCCGCCAGGAATCGTGGGCGCATTGCGGCTATCCCGGACCGCCAACGGTTTGAAAACCGTATCGAGCCTTTCGCGGGCAAGCCTCGCTCCTGCTGCAGCGAAGGCGTCATCTGCCTCACCAAAATATCCAGAACAATAAGAGAACCCGAAGATGCCCGTACCCGATCCGTTCCGCGAAGGCATGGCCCGCGGCTGGAAAACCCATAACGGTTCGCAACTGAGCCAGGACCTGACCCTCGAAGCGGATGTGGCGATCATCGGCAGCGGTGCCGGTGGCGGCACCACCGCCGAAATCCTCAGCGCAGCCGGCTACAAAGTGCTGCTGATCGAGGAAGGTCCGCTCAAGACCAGCAGCGACTTCAAACTGCTCGAAGACCAGGCCTACGCCAGTCTCTATCAGGAAGGCATCGGGCGCATGAGCAAGGATGGCGCGATCACCATCCTTCAGGGCCGGGCGGTGGGCGGCACCACGCTGATCAACTGGACTTCCAGTTTTCGCACTCCGCAACCGACCCTGGAGCATTGGGCCAAAGAGCACAACGTCAAGGGTCACAGCCCGGCCGACATGGCGCCGTGGTTTGAAAAAATGGAGCAGCGTCTGGGCGTCGCGCCGTGGATGGTCCCGCCCAATGCCAACAACGACGTGATCCGCAAAGGCTGCGAAAAACTCGGCTACAGCTGGCATGTCATCCCGCGCAACGTGCGCGGCTGCTGGAACCTCGGCTATTGCGGCATGGGCTGCCCGACCAACGCCAAGCAATCGATGATGGTCACGACCATTCCAGCGACCCTGGAAAAGGGCGGCGAGTTGCTTTACCTGGCCCGCGCCGAAAAACTCGTCATCAGCGGCGACAAAGTCACCGGCCTGCATTGCGTGGCGATGGACGAGCGCTGCGTCGAACCCACCGGTCGCAAGATCACGGTCAAGGCGCGGCATTACGTGCTGGCCGGCGGTGGCATCAACTCACCAGGCTTGTTGATGCGTTCCGGAGCGCCTGATCCGCACGAACGCTTGGGCAAACGCACGTTCCTGCATCCGGTGAACATGTCCGCTGCGTTGTTCGACGAGGTCGTCAACCCGTTCTATGGCGCGCCGCAGTCCATTTATTCCGATCATTTCCAATGGCAGAACGGCACTACCGGCCCCATGGCCTACAAACTGGAAGTTCCACCGCTACACCCGGCGCTGGCCGCGACATTACTCGGGGGCTTTGGCGAAGAAAACGCCGGGCACATGACCAACCTGCCGCACACGCACGCCATGCTGGCACTGCTGCGCGACGGTTTTCACCCGGACAGCCAGGGTGGCAACGTCGAATTACGCAGCGACGACACGCCAGTACTCGATTACCAAATCTCGCCTTATACCTGGGACGGGTTGCGCCGGGCATTCCACACGATGGCCGAGATCCAGTTCGCCGGCGGCGCCCGGGCGGTGATGCCGATGCACGCCGACGCGCGCTACGTCAAAACCCTCGCCGAGGCACGCACGCTGATTGACGGTCTAAGCCTGGAGTTGTACCGCACTCGTTTGGGCAGCGCGCATGTGATGGGGGGTTGCGCGATGGGCGAAGATCCGAAAAATGCCGTGACCGACAGCCTCGGCCGGCACCATCAATTGGCCAATCTATCGATTCATGACGGCTCGCTATTCCCTACCAGCATTGGCGCAAACCCGCAGTTGTCGGTCTACGGCCTGACGGCGCAACTGGCGACTTCTCTGGCCGAACGTTTAAAAAATCCGTGAAAAAAGCGATTATTCGCATCGTCTATAGTGCTTTCTTACCCAACAGGCGACTTGGCCGACCGGGAAGGCTGC
>NZ_RCNW01000372.1:0-1854 GCF_004307605.1 Pseudomonas sp. Sample_24 | reverse complement strand
GCGCGCATCTATCCGTACGACGAAGCGGCCCTGGAGCAACTCGGCGAGCAGTGCTCGATGAGCGAGCGTCGTGCCGACGAAGCGACCCGCGATGTGGTGAACTGGCTCAAGTGCGAGTTCATGAAAGATCGCGTGGGCGAGTCGTTCCCGGGCGTGATCACCGCGGTGACCGGTTTTGGTCTGTTCGTCGAACTGACCGATATCTACGTCGAAGGCCTGGTGCACGTCACCGCGCTGCCGGGTGACTACTACCACTTCGATCCAGTGCATCACCGCCTGGCGGGTGAGCGTACCGGTCGCAGCTTCCGTCTGGGCGACACTGTTGAGGTGCGCGTCATGCGCGTTGACCTCGATGAGCGCAAGATCGACTTCGAGATGGCCGAGAAAACCATCAGCGCACCCATCGGTCGCAAGAAGCGTGGCGCCGAAACCGCAGAGCCGGCGAGTAAAACCGCAGCAGAACCGGCACCGGCCAAAACCGGCCGCCGTCCTGCCAAGGAAAAGGCTGTCGAAGCCTACCGTCCGAGCGATGCCGCGGCGAAAAACGCCGAAGTGCGCAAGAGTCGTGAAATGAAACAGGCGTTGCTGGCCGGTGCGAAAAGCGGCGGTAAAGCGCCGTCTGGGGGAAAGACCGGACGGTCGACGCCTGAAAAGGCCGTCGGCGGCAAGCCAGCCAAACCGAGCAAACATCGTAAAGGCCCGCCAAAAGCGGGCTCGGCTCCAGCCAAAAGCGGCGGGGCGCGTAAACCTAAGGCCAAGCCATGAGTCAGTTGGAAAAAATCTACGGCGTGCATGCGGTAGAAGCGTTGCTGCGTCACCACCCGAAACGCGTCAAGCAGATCTGGTTGGCTGAAGGTCGCGGTGATCCGCGGGTACAGACGTTGATCGAGCTGGCCAACGAAAACCGTGTCCAGGTGGGGCAGGCCGAACGCCGTGAAATGGATGCCTGGGTTGAAGGCGTGCACCAGGGCGTCGTTGCGGAGGTAAGTCCAAGCCAGGTCTGGGGCGAGGCGATGCTCGACGAGTTGCTCGATCGCACCGAAGGCGCACCGCTGTTGCTGGTGCTCGACGGAGTGACCGATCCGCACAACCTGGGCGCCTGCCTGCGTTCTGCCGATGCGGCAGGCGCGCTGGCGGTGATCGTGCCGAAGGACAAGTCGGCGACCCTGACGCCGGTGGTACGAAAAGTCGCTTGTGGTGCTGCAGAAGTGATTCCGCTGGTGGCCGTGACCAACCTGGCGCGCACTCTGGAAAAACTTCAGCAGCGCGGCTTGTGGGTTGTCGGTACGGCGGGGGAGGCCGAGGTCAGTATTTATGACCAGGACCTGACCGGCCCGACCATTCTGATCATGGGCGCTGAAGGCAAAGGCATGCGTCGCCTGACTCGCGAGCATTGCGACTATCTGGTGAATCTGCCGATGGCCGGCAGTGTCAGCAGCCTTAACGTTTCGGTGGCAACCGGCGTCTGCCTGTTCGAAGCGCAGCGCCAGCGTGGTGTCAAGGCCAAAGCTGCCGCCAAGAAGTCCTGATCCGCTGCTGTGTGTAGGAGCAAAGCTTGCTCGCGATAGGGGGTGTAGCATTCAGCATCAATGTTGAACGTTACACCGCTATCGCGAGCAAGCTTTGCTCCTACAGTCGTTTGTGGCAAAGCGAAAACAGGTGAGCTGTTCAAATAATCACCAATTACCTTGCGCCTCCTTCGCCCCTTCTCTACAATTGCGCCCCTTGCTGTGATGGCAGGCACCCACGTGTCTAGCGTCCTCAAGTCCATAAGTGTCATTCACTCCTTGTCTGACCGCTTTTGAGCGGCAGGCTACAACCCGTAAGGAGCATTCATGCGTCATTACGAAATCA
>NZ_RCNW01000426.1:0-1860 GCF_004307605.1 Pseudomonas sp. Sample_24 | reverse complement strand
GAGCACTCGACCTTGTATTCCTCTTTCAAACGGCTGGCGACCACATCGAACTGCAGCACACCGACGGCGCCGAGGATGATGTCGTTGCTGCGTTCCGGGAAGAACACCTGGGTCGCGCCTTCTTCGGCCAGCTGTTGCAGGCCCTGGCGCAGTTGCTTGGATTTAAGCGGGTCTTTCAGGCGCACGCGGCGGAACAGTTCCGGGGCGAAGTGCGGGATGCCGGTGAAGCCCAGGACTTCGCCTTCGCTGAAGGTGTCGCCGATCTGGATGGTGCCGTGGTTGTGCAGGCCGATGATGTCGCCGGCAAATGCTTCTTCCAGTTGCTCACGCTCAGAGGAGAAGAACGTCAAGGCGTCGCCGATCCGCACGTCCTTGCCGGTGCGCACGTGGCGCATCTTCATGCCTTTTTCGTACTTGCCCGAGCAGATACGCATGAAGGCGATGCGGTCGCGGTGTTTCGGGTCCATGTTCGCCTGGATCTTGAAGATGAAGCCGGAGAACTTCTCTTCCACCGGCTCCACGGTGCGCTCGTTGGCCACCCGGGCCAGAGGGCGCGGAGCCCAATCGACCACAGCGTCGAGAACATGGTCGACACCGAAGTTGCCCAGCGCCGTACCGAAGAACACCGGGGTCAGCTGGCCGTCGAGGAATTCCTGCTGGTTGAACTCATGACAGGCCCCTTGCACCAGCTCGAGTTGTTCGAGGAAGCGCTCGTACTCGTCGCCCAGGTGCGCGCGCGCTTCATCGGAATCAAGCTTCTCGATGATCTTGGTTTCGGTGCGCTCATGACCATGACCGGCGGTGTAGACGATGATGTAGTCATCGGCCAGGTGATACACGCCTTTAAAGTCCCGGTAGCAGCCGATCGGCCAGGTGATCGGCGCGGCCTTGATCTTCAGGACCGCTTCGATTTCGTCGAGCAGTTCGATCGGGTCGCGGATGTCACGGTCGAGTTTGTTGATGAAGCTGACGATCGGCGTGTCACGCAGACGGCAGACATCCATCAGCGCAATGGTCCGTGGCTCTACACCTTTACCGCCGTCGAGCACCATCAACGCCGAGTCCACCGCCGTCAGGGTGCGATAGGTATCTTCGGAGAAGTCTTCGTGGCCCGGGGTGTCGAGCAGGTTGATCATGTGCTCGCGATACGGGAACTGCATGACCGACGTGGTGATGGAGATACCACGCTGCTTTTCCATTTCCATCCAGTCGGAGGTGGCATGGCGGTCGGACTTGCGAGACTTCACCGTGCCGGCTACCGCAATCGCCTTGCCCATCAGCAAGAGCTTTTCGGTGATGGTGGTTTTACCGGCATCGGGGTGGGAAATAATGGCGAAAGTGCGGCGTTTCGCGACTTCGGCGGCCTGTTTGGTCATGGGAAATCGCCTGGCAGGTGATTCAAAAAAGGGCGCAGATTATAGCCCAAGTTGATCGAAGAACCGAACCGTTGAGCACATCAGGGGTGGCCAAATGCTGTTTCAGATGGGAACCTTTTGAATCACGGAGACGTCCACTCCCCCGTTACGACCATTCGTCAGGGGATGAAACATCTGCATTGTCGGCCTGACGAGGCTGCGCTTATGGCTCGATAAGCCGTACGCCGTCCCTACAGGGCGCGCGCTCGGTATCAGCTACTTCTCGCGAACGTTATTCCGGCAGCCAGGCATGGCATGCCACACGGAATGGCGTTCGCCGACTGAAAAAAAGGAGTCCGCCTGTGGCTATTCGCTATGGCAAAGGGCTGATAGGAGGCGTGCTGGTAATCGCCCTTCTGGCCCTGCTGATCCACTGGATCGGCATCAACACGATCGAACATTACCGCGACGATTTGTTGTTTTACCTGCAAGCTCATCTGATTCT
>NZ_RCNW01000170.1:0-13275 GCF_004307605.1 Pseudomonas sp. Sample_24 | reverse complement strand
ACGCTGTCTTTCAGTATCTATAAGAAAAATGTTTCACTTATTTTGCATGCAGCTCCTGTACCTGTCGCGCTTGAATGCAGACGGCACGGGTGGATAATCACCGGAGGAGGTGTTTCAAAATAGAAGGTCTTAGTCATTCGCTATGATTTCTGAGTTATTTGACTATGATGAGGCGTTTGTGAATCGTCGTGCTTCTCGTAATGCATTTTTTCTCACCGGTATGGCTTTAGGGGCGGAATTGAGCACGTTATTTTGTGTGCAGTTAAGTCATGAGGCATTCGGATCGTCGTTTAAGACGTAAAGTTTGTTCGATATTCGTTGCTAATGCGCCTCGCCGAGGCATTGCACACCGCTGAATAATTCACGCGTGTCTTAAGCCGCAGGCACATACACGCGACCATCAGTCGAAGCCGTTGGCTAATCCGCAATGCTCGCTAGGCCGGTTTCTCGAAAACATTGAAACGGTTTGCCAAGAAGGGCGTTATGTCCATTGGCAATGCCTCGTCGTTAACTAATTTATCCAGCAGTATTCCCGTAATCGCCGATGTCAGAATTCCGGTGCGAAAATGGCCGCAAGCGTTGAGATAGCCCTCTGCCCCCACCATGGGGCCTAGAATTGGTAACTCATCAGGCGATCCTGGACGCAATCCTGCCCAGGTGCGTTTGAGGTTTATATCGACCAACTGGGGAACACAACGCACTGCGCCTTTGACCAAGCCTGCGATTTCCGGATAGGTAGTTGTGATGTCGAACCCTTTGTCCTCAGTGGTACTGCCAATCAAAATCTCGCCATTGTCCTTTTGAGCCATGTAACAGTCGCTCGTGGTCAGGCAGCCCTGGAGTATCTTCGGCACACGCTCCGTCAGCAAGATCTGTCCTTTCACGGGGTTCACCGGAATTCGTTGTCCAGTCGCCATTTCACTCAGATCCGCCGCCCAGGCGCCTGCCGCATTGATCAAGGTGCTGCAATGGAACACCCCTGCTTCGGTGGTCTGCACACCGCTGACGCGCGATCCCTCATGCAATACATCGATGATGTTGGTGTTAAAATACAGATCTATCCCATTCCGCCTTGCGCCTTCCGTGTAGGCATCGGCTAGCCGAAACGGGCTGACTTGATGGTCACAGAGAAATTCCAATGCACCTTTGGCCTCGTGACTAATGTTCGGCTCGGCTCTGCGTAACGTGGCCTGATCCAGCCACCGAATCTGATCCGCCAGGTGGGGGATACACGCCACAATGTGTTCGGCGTAGAGACGGTCTTCATCGTCGTAGATCACAAATTTCAGACCGGTCTGCTCGAACTTGAAATCCATACCGTGATCATCGCGCAACTCTTTGTGCAGAGCCGGATACATGGCGTTGGACTGTAGGGCCAACTCAAAAAATGCCTGAGGTAAAATGTGCGGGGTCTGGGCATCCACAACGACTGCCGAACCTAGGGCTTTGCGTTTGTGATTAGCCGACATCATACGAAAAAAAATCACCCCACAACCCAACCCCACTGACTCGCCGATTGCCCATAAACCGCCTGCCGACGCGCGGGTTGCATTGCCCGGTCGTTTAGCATCGATCAATGCGACCTTGAGGTTTTTACGTTTGGATAACTGGTAGGCGCAAGAGGCTCCAATCACTCCACCTCCAGCAATGATTACGTCATAAAACTTATTCATGGCATGTGGTCTTCAATGTCGAATGACTTAAATGCTGAAAAGGGAATCGGATCGGTTGGAAAGCGCGGGCGCAGCCAGCCCACGTTCTGGCGCCCGGTGGTTTCACGCAAGCGGTCAGTGCAGTAGCTGACGCACATCCTTCCCTGGCAATCGCCCATGCCAACACGCGTGCGCATTTTCAAGCTAGGGAGGTCTTGAACACCTTGCTCAAGTGCTTTGTCGATTTCACCCCGGGTGGTATTTTCGCAGCGACAAATAACTGTGCCACTGGCAGGCAGTCCAGCTTGTCCGGCCCCCCGCGCAGTGTATCGATCGATAGCGGCGCGAAACCGTACGATCGCCTCGAGTTTGGTCAAATAGTAGCTACGTAACTTCAGGGCCAGTTCTGAGTCGAGTACATCGCGTTGAAGCATGATCGACACCGCCGCTATTTTTCCCGTGAGCATTGCGGCTTCACCTCCACGAATACCTGCCATATCCCCGACCGGGTGTACGTGAGGTTCGCTGCTTTGCTGCCAAATATTGGTCACGGCACGCAGGCATCCATCGTCACTAAACTCATGACGCAAGTTCATTTGCTGACTAAGTTGAGTCCGTGGAATGAAACCGTAGCCCACAGCAAGGGTTTGGGCGGGAATGTGAAGAGTGCGGTTCAGATCGGCCCCCCAAGTGCGGGTGTAAGGTGCCACGGTGACTGAACTTAACTCATTGCCCCCGTGGGCCGCCACGATGCCCCAACCGTACTGAATAGGTATGCCATGCCTTTTGAGAAAAGTGAGCATGCTCAAGCCTTCAAGAAACAGCTGCGGCTTGTTCAAAAATGCCAGGCTTTCTTTAGCGATTTTTCCGAACGAACACGCCTCGAAAACCCCGGCGACTGTGACTCCACTAGCGAGCAATTGACAAGCCAAGAGGGGTAACAAGGGACCGGTCCCAGTAATCACAACCGGTCCTTGTGGTTTAACCACGCTGCTTTTGATTTGTAGCTGCAAGCCGCCCAACAGCATGACCCCAGGCAATGTCCAGCCAGGGAACGGCACGCTACGTTCGTGGCAGCCAGCTGCAAGTACCAATTGCGGATACTTGTACTCCCGCAAGTGCTCTTCGTCATCCAGTACCCACAAGCGACTGCCTTCAGCGCCGACCACTCGATGGTTGAGATGCACCTCTATAAAATCCGAATAAACCTGAAGCTCTTGGTGCAATTTGAGCAGCGCTTGCGTATAGCGCGGCCCCAAATAATCCATTTGCACACCTTCGCGAAGCGGCCCCCGATATACCACCCCACCCAGTCGTGAGGCTTCTTCGAATAATGTGGTACGTACGCCATGCTTGGCGAGCTCAATCGCCGCCGCCATGCCTGCGGGGCCTCCCCCGACAATGACCGGTCGCAAGCTCATACAATCTCCTGCCCAGCAATGCGGTTGACGAGGGTTTGCACGGACATGCCTTCACGCACCAGCGTCTGACAGGCGCGTTTCTTGTGGCGGCCATCGATTTTCACAAGGCAGCATTGGCATACCCCCATGCCACAATAGGCACCGCTAGTTTGATCATGGTCATTGCGAGCCAATTGGCGAATGCCCAGAGCTTGAATAACGGTCAGAACAGTTTCGCCAGAAGCCGCCGGAATTGATTGACCGTTGATGAATACGCAGAAGTCCGCAGCGAATGGCTGAATATCAAATGTTCTTTTCATACATGGCATCGAATTATTGATCCTTAAAATTAAGTCTTGCAGCGACTTCAACGCGGCCGCCTTCACATTTCCTTTTTGATGTACAAGGAACGTCAACGTCGTTACGTCATCCCCCTAAACGACTTGATGCTGCTGAATGTCTTGAATACTGGGCGGCTTGTAAATATTTTAGCGAATCGCTCACCCTGTGCTGCCGGCGAAGCACAGAAAGGAGACATAATACTCCTCGCCAGCGTTACCAACCGCTAGCGGGATATTCGATAATCTTCGTAGTGTTACTTTATCGGTTCGCATCAATGTCACCTAGCCCCGAAGTCGCGTATTTCTCAGGCTTGTGGGGGTTACACCAAAAGAACTTTTAAACTTCATAGTGAACCGAGATTGCGATTTGTACCCGCAACGCTCCGCAATGTGTCCAATTGATTCCATTGTCGTTTGGACCAAAAAAAGAGCTTTACTCATTCTCGCCTGATTCACAATCGTTTTGATATCGCCGCCTTCTGCACGTAATTTCCGGCGCAGCGTAGACTGGCTCACTGCGAGCTTGTTGGCTAGATAATTAACACTCCAATCATTACTAGCGTCCTCGCTTATAATTTTATGCAGCTTGTGGCTTAAGCTCGGATAGCCCGAAATTTTAGCGATTTCTTCATGGCCGCTTAAGTACAGCAAATTAAGAATTTCTTTTCGTCGAGCATGCCATAACTCTTTTGGGGTCAACGAGGACCATTCTACGTATTGATTAAGGGCCTTAACTAAAGTCTCCGGCACGGTCCCTGTAAAATAAGTCAAGCGGGGGGCGTCATTGCACGTAAATTGGTTAAAGTCTTCAACCTCAAACTCTATCAGAATGGCAAAGTATTCGCCGTCAGGAATGTTCCTCATGTCGGCGCATGACGAATTCGATAAAAACAAGAAGTTGCCTGACGCACAAGTGGCTTCGGGCTGTTGCCCAAGCACTTTAACGCCGGTCAGCACCACTATTAATAGCGGCTTAAGAATGGGGACGTTTAATATTCGCTGTTCTTTGAACGATGAAAGCACCGAAAATGGCAAGGGTTTATTTTCATGGGATACCCTTTTCACTAAATGCTTCAATTCCTGCATGGTTATCGGCGATGCCTTCATCTAAAAACTCTCCTTCTCGTACAAACAGGCCAGCCATCGAGTCAACGTCGAGACTGCCCAGGTAATTTAAATGGTTGAGTAGTTTTTATGACATAGAAACAACTTGAGTTACGTGATGTTGCGCCTGTATCCTCGCGGCATCGACAATAGACGCAATAGCACGAATATCAGCTGCTGATATGATGTCCGATACGGACAGCTCAATTTTGACCGTCTCCGAAGAAAATTCAGCCCGCAGAGCACTGGCAAATTGCACAGCACCGAGAGATGCCAAGCCACACTCCTCTAAGCTTAAATCAGGGTTAGCTTCCATCCCTGTTGTGCGTTCTATGATTTTCAAAACTTCTGACAATGTATCGCTTGAATGTTCTGTCTGAACCTTATTTCCTGCCAGGAGCATGCTCATGCTTTGAAAGCCACGTCTAATTAATGGCTCGCAAGGCTGTACGAGCTTTCCAAATATAACCACTAGTCCGACGAGATAGAAATATTCATACCATTCCACAGGGACAGGCTGGGGGCTAAACCAATAAAAATCTTTACGATAACTCCACCAGTTCCACCACTCGCCATTTCGCGTAATGGCGTAGTACCACTGTCCCACCACCTGATGAAACAGAAAGCATGCATAAGTTGCTGGGGCCAAGCTTTGAGAAATAGCATTCGATCGTAAGATTTTTGCTGTTAAACCTTGCCCCGTACTTAGAGCAAAAAGCCAGAGCAATGTAATGGGTGCGAATAGCCGAGAGGCGACTTCGTCCCAGATTCTGTTAACGATGCCTGGGTCTGCAAAATTATTAGCGGCTTCGGGACGTAGGAAAAAGGTGTCGAGAGAAGCCTGCGAAACAGCCGATCCGTGAGGTATATAACCCTGAAGGATATGCGCGGTACTGACTGCGACAACCAACAGGGTTATGGCGTCGGCGACGTAGCCCCATAAGTAGGCACGTGCCTGATTATAGGGCCGAACAGCATCAAATAAAAATGCAACGCACATGCCCACCACGAAGTAAACCATCCAAAATGGTGAGAATAAGTAGAATCCAAGCAATACCGCATTATCAGTGTCCGCAGAATCCATTTGTTGAGCGCTAGGGATTAATTTTTCACCCGTTGATTGGTCAAAAAAGCCATAGCCAGTCGCATTTTTTGCATAGCCGTACCAAAAACCTAATAATATCAGCACATTGAGGCTAACGCCCAATAGGCTCAACAATAATAATGGTTTCGTCTTTTTTCGCAGCTTATACAGCAGATTATATATGCTGGGGAAAATCAGCAAGCATTGGAAATACATAGAGGTGAACCATAGGTAAAATCCCATGAACCACGATGCTCCCCAAAGTGGTGTGGCCGACAATCCTGTAAGATAGATTGTTATTGTCGCGAGCAGATTGGCCGCCCAGGACTCTTGCAGTAGAGGCGTGCCTTCACAAAACATTCGCCCCATGTCTCCCGGCTGGGAGTTCCAATGGAAGACCGGAGAGAATGTGGATGGCTGACAGTGTGGTAGCAAGTTGATCAACGCAAAAAATAGGGCTAAAGCGTAAAGCGGATACATGGCCTTTATGCGAGCCCATACAAATGATTTTTTGCGATTAATCAAGGATGGCATAACGATTGCCAATGAAAACCCAGCGGTTACGAAGAACGCATGCACATGCCAGGGAAATTGCCTAAGATTTGCAAAGGCGCCCCATGATTCATCGGAGCCAATATGCATAAACATGACATAGCATGCTAACAAGAATCTGAACCCTGCTAGCGTTTCCCAATCAACTTTCGGGCCTCCATGAGCAGACTCAACCCTGTTTATTGACTGTCTTTGAGTGGTCGCATCAGTTACAGAGGGCGATTGCTTCGCTGAATTCGCATTAGGCAGCTGTAGTACTTGCGCCAAACCATTACGTATGTATTTCCGGCTTGCCGTTTTTGGTAGCTCTTCGTCCGCTACAAGTTTGAGATACTTGGGCGATTTGTAACGAGCTAACCCGGTGGTTCTAAGGAATGCAGTCATTTCTTTAACTGCGTTATGATGCGTGACTTGCGCAGAGATCGTAGACTCAAGCACCAATGCACACCCCACTTCTTCACCATAAAGGTCAGACGGGACAGGAAAACATACGGCCGTATTGACCCACGGGTGCTGGGTCAAGGCGCTTTCCACCTCGAAGGGTGAAATCTGTTCACCGCCTCGCTTGATGAGTTCTTTTAGGCGGCCCCGCAGTGAAAGTGTCCCGTCAGCATCAAGTTGCCCTAAATCACCGGTTAAAAACCAATAATGAAGGTGTTCATCTTCATATGATTTCAAAAGAAATCGCGACTGTTGGTTGGCCTCATGATTATCTAGATACCCCGTGCAAACGGTGGGGCCGCAGATAGCGACTTCGCCTGCTTCGCCAAAAGGCAAAGGACGAAATGTTATAGGATCCACGACTGCAACAGATGCAATCACCGGCACACCGACCGAACCAGGTGACTGAGGCGCTCCTTCTTGACTTCTGGCTGGTTGGGAAATCGGCATCTGTTCAGACATGCTGTAAGTCGCAACGACCTCACATCCGTAAATCTGCTCGATAGCCAGGCGATCAGGCTCTTTGAGCTCTGCCGCTCCGGACCGGATGATACGAAGATCATGGCCATGCCATCGACCGTTTTGGTCCAGATAATGTATGGCGTGTTCTTGGAGGTATCGAACGGTGGCATTGTGGATTGTCGGTACTGCTGAATACCACGTAGGTTTGGGCGAAGAGTGCATGAGCGCTTCTACCATAGCCTGCGGGTTATACAGTCCTTCACAGGTAACCGATGCGCCTACCGCAACGCTACATAGGATAGAGGCACTGAGTCCTCCGATATGGTCCAGGGGCATAACACTGTATGCAACATCCTGACCATTGATCCCGATGCCATCGGCTAAGATCGCAGCATTCCAAGCCATATCTCGTTGACGCAGCGGTACAACTTTTGGCGTAGACGTCGTTCCCGAGGTGCGAAGCAGCAAGCAATTCGCCATTGGCGAATTGATCAATATGGGAAGATGTTGAAATTCTGATATCGATGCTTTGTAACGGAACAAGCCGGGTGAGTTGCTTTCGGAGTGTTCTGCATGGTGAATACGCACCGCGGCATTTTTTGCTGCAAAATCAACGCAGGCAGCTCGGACTTCAGAAGCCGTAGGCTCACCAAACAACACTACATGTTTTGCCCCGAATTGCTCAAGCGCTTCGAGGGCATCGGCTTTGCTCATATGGGGAGTAAGCGGGGCAGCACACGTTTGAGATGCAATAGAGAGAAACGCGACAGCGCCAACCGCGGTTCCACCTGGTGGAGCAAGATAGGCCACGACTTCACCTGGCAGAACGCCGAGGCGTCTGAGATCACCTTCTCCCCCTGGCCGGCAGAATTCAAGCACCTGGCCATAAGTGGTGTAAACGTTGGGATTGCGTTCTCTGGCTGTTCGCAGAAAAGGCGCTTTGGAGGGAGGGGACGCAAGCATTTCAACGAAGGTTTCTGACAGTCCCTGTGTTTCGACTTTTACTGCAGACAGTTGAACGTCGCGTGCCATGACACGAAAGCTGCGATCACTTGACTGTCTCCATTCGACATTCTTGGGTGTGAGGGGCTTGGTTAGTGATTTCTGATCAACGGGCAAAAAACACTGACGTATATGATTAATGAGCTCCACGTCAGATCGCTGGGATTGATTGATTTCATGCCCGCTCGCTAAATAAAAAATCGCTGTCACTGTCGAATTCATCGAAAGAGCAAGGGATTCAGACCAAGCTTTATTCTCGTCGTGACGTCCAATGAGGTGAACACTTTTAGAGTTACAGCAAGGAGCCGGTCCTAGTCCCGCTTTTGACCGAAGTTCAGATAGGGGCATTGATGCTGCCGCGCACGCAATGATAGCTGCGCGAAAGGGCGCGCCATTCTGTAAAGCCGAAAATTGTCTTCCTTTCGAACGACGCTGTAATGCAGACAGCAACGCGGTATCTTCCGGTAAACCATTAACGAGGCTTGCAATTACTCCGCCCTGGCTAAACCCGAAAACTCCGTCAAATGGACCTTCTTTTTCAACAGTGGATAAGACCGCCAAAATAGCATCACAAATCGCATTGGCTAAGTCGTTAGCCTCGGGCTCACTTTTGTAGGTAGGAAGCCAGGAATACCAAGGCCCGGTCATCCGATCCCCGAGAGTTTCGACACCTGGCCCCGGCTTATCGACAGCTATGGGGCCGTTCATGAAACAAATATCAAACTCGTCTTCGGACAGCCCGAGATTTCTTAGCTGCAAATTCGATATATCAGCATTGCTGCCTCGACCGTGCAAGGCCAAAAGTCTAATTCTTGAAGGTGCTGAATATACAAAATCACCCATTCCCGTCTCGCATGCAATTATACGTATGATGTCGCACTGTGTACGACGCTAAATACCCAAGCCTGAACTACTAAAGATAACTCTTTATCAGCACGCAAAGCATAAATGCTCTTCGATGGTTCGAAGAGCATTCGTATTTCTGTGCCCCCATGCCAGCTATGGACGCCAGGAGCTATTGTTGTAACGAATTGCTAATAATGAGCAGTTGCCCAAATCAAAATTTAGTTTTTTTCATATAAAGCTTCGATTGTGCTTGAGGCAATTGAATTAGCGCGGACCATATAGCTCGTCAGTGCAGCGGAAGCATCTTTCGGGAGCTCTAGTTTTTTGGATAGGGCATAAACTGTGAACTGGTAGCGATGAGCTCCATGCCCCTGAGGAGGGCAAGCCCCACCGTAGCCAACGACGCCATAATCATTCTTGGTACTGATACTACCTGCCGGAATTGCCTTTGCGCTGGGATTGCCGACACCTGCGGCCAACGTGGTTACATCTTTAGGAATATTGATTAACTGCCAATGCCACCATCCGCTCCCCGTTGGTGCATCGGGATCGTAAGCAAACACTGCAAAAGCTGCGGTATCTTTAGGTGCGTTACTCCATGAGAGCTGAGGCGATACATTGCCTCCGCTACATCCAAAGCCTTGAAACTCTTGGGCCCGGTTCATGGTTTTTCCTGAAGAAATGTCAGCACTAGTTAAGGTGAAAGAGTTCGCCCAGGTAGGGGTTGACAAAAGGATCAATACAGGCAGAGTCATTTTAGTAAGCATGGTATGCACAAAATTATCTCATTATTAATTGCGGGAACTGATCATAAGAATCCGCCTGAAATTTCGTTAGTCGAAAATCAGTCATTTTCTATGCCAATATGATCTTTTTTCTTGCGATTCTGCTACCGTGCCTAGCAATAATGTAGATGCTTATCCATCAGCGATCTCTTAGTGGCGTCACCAAAACTTCCATGCTGTGGAGGAGGGGGGGAAGAAAACTCTCTAGCGACATGTCTAGCTCGAATGAGCTTTTCGTTTCGAAAAAAAACACATCAACAGCTGCTGCATAAGCTTGGTTAAAAACAGATGCCAGGTCACGCTCTAATGGTACAGTCACAAGGAACCGTGAACCTCCTTGCGAGGACAGAGGGACCAATAGAGCGCCCTGGCTGCCGGTGATGAGGGTCGCGCTCTTGCCGGCTTACGCGTTACGGTCATATCCAGCTCCGCCGCACTCGGGTGATGAGCCCTGCAAGGGCTATATCTCCTTCGATCATACTACTTCTGGCTCAATGTCCCTTTTTGGGATCAACAGTTTCGAATGACGCTCGTGATAATTCGCTGAAGTCATCGCGAAGATAGCTGCCCTTTGTCAGCCCTTGAATCAGATTGATGGGTTGACCCTACGCGCTGCGGACGTTTGATACATGGCGCCATGCCTGAAAAAAAGCCCGTATCCTTTGAGGGGAAGATACGGGCTAAACCGTGTGGTATCGCTTGAGCAAAGAACGACAGTTCATACAGGAACGACCCATATAGCCCGTACACGTGAGGGAGGAGCGTTGTACGGTTGCCTTTCTCAGGTCTAATTAAATCTGAGTCATTGGCAGGAGTAAGTAGGTAAATCCTTCAAATGCGACGACTCGAAAAAGGCAAAATTTGAGCACTTATTAAGCAGATCTCATGCGCGCGCTGTGGTAACTATATTTGACCTAATTGCCGATCAACAAGGCAGGGTGCTCAGAAAATCAGCAGGCCTTGGATAAACGCTGAGAGTTAAATATGCGGTGATATTGGACTCGTTGCAGATACTACAAAGAGACCATCGGGCGCCGAGAGACTGAGTTCTATCTGCAGCGGCACTCAGACTGGATAAAACTGTAAACAAATCTCCAAAAACGGAAGGCAGTTAATAATATAACGTATAAGAACACCGATTTTTGATGGTTTGCTAGCGTAACATCATTAACTCAATCGGCATCTTGGGTCTATGTGACGCTGAAATTCCGTGAAGACATCAGTGTGGCATGCGGTATCTGAGCTTTTGAATTGACTCGTCGCTTTCAAAGTTGGCGTTGGCCGAAGTTGCCAGAAACAAACAGCTACTCCGGCCAACGCTTACTAAGCCGCGAGCGGGCTAATGCGTGTATCAGTCATATCCACAAGGGTTGCCATTTTAATCTTGTGACCTCGCGATATGAGAAATTGAGTAGGGTGGGCTCTTCAATAGCGATGTCACCTGATCTTGGATATTCGCAGGCATCAATGTCGTGCCTGGCGTAAATCCTGGCTTGTTATTGAATGTAGCCCGTGAAAAGCTGTGAGATATATACGCCCCTTCCTTTGTGTTTAATGAGGTCGACCCAAATTTCAATTGAGCAAAATTGTCGTTTACTTTTATCAACGAAAATCCATAGGAGTCCTTTTCATCTAAGTTATTCTTTAGCATAACGGCAGTGTGATGCGTTTGGCCTACCGGCCTCATGCTCAGCCAATTCCCTTCCTCATAGCTTTCAAAAGGCGTCATTACTCCATCTCGCTCACCAGGTGCGCCCGATGCATATCTATTCATTCCTCGCGCGGACCTATTGTTTAAAACATCAGCATCCATTTTAGTCCCTCTTGCTTCAAATATGTTAACGGGAGAGACACAGACTGTTGGCGTGTCACACGTATTAACTACGCCGATAAACCATTGTCCTGGAGCCGCTTTTTTAAAATCACGAAGATCAACTTCATTGTATGCGTAAGGAACTCGATGAGCGCTGCTGTCGTCTTTTGGTAGGCTGACCTGAAGGTCTTCTTTTAGCGAGGGCGCCAATGGTTCTTCGACTCGACGTTTACCCAGCCCACCGTCCGCCGTAGACCGCTTCCGACCATCCTCCGTTACGTCAACCAGCCCCTTATAACCTTTAACAGGCACCGCCATTTCAATACCTTGCGCCTTCAGCGAGGTATCTATTCGACCGGCCAAATTCGACCCATTCGCAGCACACCCTCCCGTATCGCAACCGACCGCGGTCACCTTACGCACATCCAGCGTATCACCTGTATGGATGCCTCCCTTCTCAGTGACCTTAATAACCTCGTTGGCCAGTTCATGCGCATCCAGACCGCCCATAGTTTTTGCCTCAGATGGGGCGGCATCGCCATGCCCCACCAACTCCACTTTGGTTTTGCCTGCAACATTTTGTGGGTTCCCGGTGACGATAGAGTGCTCACCTTGAGCATTACGTTCGACAATTACACTGTTGTCGGGATGCTTGTCGTAAATGCGTTGCGCCGCCCGATTGGTTACTGGATCTGACTCTAGTTTGACAATGAGCCGAGTATCGTATTTTTCGCCCACCGAGAGCTTTTCACTAGCCGTTTTCGTTAGTAGGCTTGCGGCTGAAAATTCGCGAGCATCTATTGATTGAGACCCAGCTGTCTGAATTAAGGAAGGACCCTCCGGCTGCTGGGCGTCTTCCGACAGCGCAGGTATATGTTTGGGCGTCTGTGCAGAAGCTGACTTGCGATCAAAATCGATCGTGACGTCCTCCACATCCACAGGAGTTTTTGCTAGTGCGGGTTCGTTTCCTACCGCATGAGTAAGCGATTCTTTAGGCGACGCAGAGCCATTGATGATGGCTTGGTCATCACGGCTGACCGGAGCGGACGCTTGACGACTGTCATAGATCATCTTTCCCGACCTGTCATTAGCGCTTCCAGGCTTCATTACCTGTAGACCCTTTGTGGGAGCCTGGGTATCAAAGCGAGCCAGGGCGCCAGGCTGAGCGGTGGGTGCTGTCGCGCCTTTGTTGACGGTAAAAACACCACCTCTAGGCTCTGCGCTGATTCTCGAAGTAGGCCGTTTATATTCATTTCGAGCGGCGACTGTCCAAGCCGGCTTGCTAATAGGTGGGATATCTAGGTCATCTTCAGGGATCAACACTGGCGTCTTGGGCTTCACTGTGATGGTTTTGGGCGGCAGTCCCGCGATTTCTTCCCTCGTAGGGGCGTTAATGGACGCCCCTGGTCGCGGGATATCTAGGTCATCTTCAGGGGTCAACACTGGCGCCTTGGGCTTCACTGTGATGGTTTTGGGCGGAAGCCCTGCGATTTCTTCGCTCGTAGGGGCGCTGATGGACGGCCCTGGTCGTTGCGTCGGCTCCGGCAGCTTCACTTCGGGCCCTTTAATAAGGGGGGCTGAAGTGGAGGTGCCTGTTTTAGGCAGAGTCAGAGGGCCGGTTGGTACCACGGAAGTAAAGAGCTCTTCATCCACCCGCGGTACGGCCTGAGAACCCTGTGGTTGAGTGGGCGTTTGTGGCATCGTTTTGGCCCCAGAACTCGATTTGGTCGGGATCTTGGTCGGGATACCCAGCTTGATGTCGTTGCCGGCGATCTTCTGATCCTGGTTCACCA
>NZ_RCNW01000326.1:0-1873 GCF_004307605.1 Pseudomonas sp. Sample_24 | reverse complement strand
TCGCTGGCACTGATGCGGGCACTGGCGCACTTGTCGCGGTAGTGAGTCATCAGTTCTTCCGGCGACAAGTGCACGTAACGCAGCATGTCTTCGATGGTGTCGTGGGTTTCGATACCGGCGTGGTACACGCTGCCATCGGCGTTCTGGTAGATGTTCACCGAATCGGTGTCACCGAACAGGTTGTGCATGTCGCCGAGAATTTCCTGATAGGCGCCGACCAGGAACACACCCAGCAGGTAGTCCTCGCCTTCGTTCAGGGAGTGCACCGGCAGACTGGTTTCGATGCTCTGCTCGTCGACGTACTGGTTGATCTTGCCGTCCGAGTCGCAGGTCAGGTCCTGCAACACTGCGCGACGCAGCGGCTCTTCGTCGAGGCGATGCAGCGGAATGATCGGCAGGACCTGGTCGATGGCCCAGGTGTCCGGCAGGCTCTGGAACACCGAGAAGTTGCAGATGTACTTGTCGGCCAGCTTGTCGTTGAGCTCATCGAGCACCTGACGGTGGGAACGCTGACGCGCCTTCAACGAGTTGTGCAGGCGACGGCAAACGGCAAAGTAGCATTGCTCGGCCAGGGCTTTTTCCGCCAGGGTCAACTTGCCATCGGCGTACTGCGCAGCGACATCGCTCATGTAGTGTGTGGCGCGCCAGTAGGTTTCGGTGACCATCTCGATATCGGTCGGCCCCAGCAAGTCCACCAGCCACTGCACGGTTTCCGGCAGCGCTTCCTTGTTCTCGATCTGCGGCACGTCGTCGTTGTGTTTCTCGACGTCGGTCACCTGGATCACCAGCATGGCGTGGTGCGCGGTCAGGGAACGGCCGCTCTCGGAGAAGATGTTCGGGTGCGGCAGGTTTTGCGCGTCGCAGAACTCCTTGAGCATCCCGACCACGACACCGGCGTAATCGTCCATGTCGTAGTTGATCGAACTGGCGTTACGCGAGTGCGTACCGTCGTAGTCCACGCCCAGGCCACCGCCGACGTCGATGTGATCGACCGGCAGACCAAGGTTGCGCAGTTCGCCGTAGTAGCGGATTGCTTCCTTGAAACCGTGCTGGTAGTCCGCCAGGTTGGCGATTTGCGAACCCATGTGGAAGTGCAGCAGGCGAATGCCCTGGTCCAGGCCAGCCGCGCGGAAGCGCTCGACCACCGACAGCAGCTGGGCCGCCGACAGACCGAACTTGGACTTCTCGCCACCGGTGTCGGCCCATTTGCTCGACGCCAGGGACGACAGGCGCACACGCAGACCGACCTGAGGCTTGACCTTGAGCGAGTTGGCTTCTTCGATCACCAGACCGACTTCGGATTCTTTCTCGATCACGATGAAGACGTTGTGGCCGAGCTTCTGGCCCATCAACGCCAGGCGAATGAACTCGCGGTCCTTGTAGCCGTTGCAGACGATGGTGCCGCCCTTCGGCGCCAGCGCCAGCACCGCCAGCAGCTCAGGCTTGGAACCGGCTTCCAGGCCGATGGAAACGTTCTGGGTGGCGATTATGTTCTCGATCACCGCTTCCTGCTGGTTGACCTTGATCGGGTACAGCGCCGTGTATTTGCTCTGGTATTCCAGGCGCTCGATGTTGGCGTCGAACGCGCCGGTCAGCTGACGCACGCGGTCTTGCAGGATATCGGGGAAGCGCACCAGCAACGGCAGCGACAAGCCGCTCTTGCGCAGTTGGTCGACTTGCTCGAACAGGTCGATGGGCGAGCTGCTCGGACCGTTCGGACGAACTTCGACGCGACCGGCGTCATTGATCGCGAAATACCCGGCCCCCCAATGGCGAATCCCGTAAACACTGCGGCTGTCCGCAACTGTCCATTGGCTGCCATCGTCTTTGCGTGTGCGTCGTACGGACATCGAAGTCCCCTATAAAGAAGTCA
>NZ_RCNW01000043.1:0-1878 GCF_004307605.1 Pseudomonas sp. Sample_24 | reverse complement strand
CGATCAACGATTCCCTGGGCCACGCCGCCGGCGACCGCATGCTCAAGGAAATGGCGACGCGCCTGCTCGGTTGCGTCGACGATGACGACACCGTGGCGCGCATGGGCGGTGATGAGTTCACCCTGCTCCTGCAACCGCGCGCCAATCGTGAAATTGCCTTGAACCGGGCCATTCACGTAGCGGAACAGATTCTCGCCAGCCTGGTAAAACCCTTCGTGCTCGAAGGCCGCGAATTCTTCGTCACCGCCAGTATTGGCATCGCCCTGAGCCCGCAGGACGGCAACGAACTCAGCCAGCTGATGAAGAACGCCGACACAGCGATGTACCACGCCAAGGAACGCGGCAAGAACAACTTCCAGTTCTATCAGGCGGACATGAACGCCAGCGCCCTTGAGCGCCTGGAGCTGGAAAGCGACCTGCGCCACGCCCTGGAGCAGAATGAATTCGTGCTGTATTACCAGCCGCAATTCAGCGGCGACGGCAAACGTTTGACCGGCGCCGAGGCCCTGCTGCGCTGGCGCCATCCGCGCCGTGGCCTGGTGCCGCCAGGGGACTTCATTCCGGTGCTGGAAGAACTCGGCCTGGTGGTGGATGTGGGTGACTGGGTGATCAGCGAAGCCTGCCGTCAACTCAAGACCTGGCATCAGGCCAGATTGCGCGTGCCGAAGGTGTCGGTGAACATTTCCGCGCGGCAATTCTCCGACGGCCAACTCGGCATGCGGATCGCCACCATTCTCAAGGAAACCGGCTTGCCGCCGGCGTGCCTGGAACTGGAGCTGACCGAAAGTATCCTGATGCGAGAGGTCAGTGAGGCGATGCAGATTCTCGACGGCCTGAAAAATCTTGGCCTGAGCATTGCTGTCGACGACTTCGGCACCGGTTATTCATCGCTCAACTACCTCAAGCAGTTCCCTATCGACGTGTTGAAAATCGACCGCACCTTCGTCGACGGCCTGCCATCCGGCGAACAGGACGCGCAGATTGCCCGGGCGATCATCGCCATGGCCCACAGCCTCAACCTGGCGGTGATCGCCGAGGGCGTGGAAACCCATGAGCAGCTGGATTTCCTCAGGGAGCACGGTTGCGACGAGGTTCAAGGCTACCTGTTCGGCCGCCCGATGCCGGCCGGGCAGTTTGAAGTGCAGTTCAGCAATGATGCGCTGTTCATGTTCGACTGAGACGTTGTGGTGAAACAGCCGGGCCTCATCGCTGGCACAGGTGCCGCATATCCGGTCATGAAGCCCACTTGTCTGCGACATGATGCCGTTTCATATGCCATCTAAAACCCATTGGGTTAGAATGCCCCCCTTTTCCGCCCCCGATCCTTGAGGACCGCCATGTTCAGCCGTGATTTGACTATTGCCAAGTACGACGCCGATCTCTTTGCCGCCATGGAGCAAGAAGCTCAGCGCCAGGAAGAGCACATTGAGCTGATCGCTTCGGAAAACTACACCAGCCCTGCGGTGATGGAAGCTCAAGGCTCGGTGCTGACCAACAAGTACGCCGAAGGCTACCCAGGCAAGCGCTACTACGGTGGTTGCGAGTACGTCGACGTCGTCGAGCAACTGGCCATCGACCGCGCCAAAGAACTGTTCGGCGCCGATTACGCCAACGTTCAACCGCACGCCGGTTCGCAAGCCAACGCCGCTGTCTACCTGGCGCTGCTGTCGGCCGGTGACACCATCCTGGGCATGAGCCTGGCCCACGGCGGTCACTTGACCCACGGTGCCAGCGTTTCGTCTTCGGGCAAGCTGTACAACGCCATCCAGTACGGCATCGATGCCAACGGCCTGATCGACTACGACGAAGTCGAGCGCCTGGCAGTCGAGCACAAGCCGAAAATGATCGTGGCCGGTTTCTCTGCCTACTCGCAGATCC
>NZ_RCNW01000143.1:0-61256 GCF_004307605.1 Pseudomonas sp. Sample_24 | reverse complement strand
TGCAACACCTGGTCCTGGCCCATCTGAGCAGCAAGAACAACCTGCCGCAGCTGGCCCGGCAATGTTTTGTCGACACCCTCGGGTGCGACCCGGACTGGCTGCAATTGGCCGATCAAGATTCAGGGCTCGACTGGCGACATATCGCCTAGCCCATCTACTTAGCAAGCGGAGCCCATCATGGAAAAACGTGAAGAACTCTACCGCGGCAAAGCCAAGTCGGTTTACAAGACCGACGACGCTGACCGCTTGATCCTGCTGTTTCGCAACGACACTTCGGCGTTCGACGGCAAGCGCATCGAGCAGCTTGACCGCAAAGGCATGGTGAACAACAAGTTCAATGCCTTCATCATGCAGAAACTCGAAGCCGCCGGTGTGCCGACCCAGTTCGACAAACTGCTGGGCGACAATGAGTGTCTGGTGAAGAAACTGGACATGATCCCGGTTGAATGCGTTGTGCGTAACTACGCCGCTGGCAGCCTGGTCAAGCGCCTGGGTGTTGAAGAGGGCATGAAGCTCAACCCTTACACCTTCGAACTGTTCCTGAAAGACGACGCCAAGGGCGACCCGTTCATCAACGAATCCCACGTCGTGGCGTTCGGTTGGGGCACCGCCGAGCAACTGGTTCGCATGAAAGAACTGTCGCTCAAGGTCAACGAAGTCCTGAGCAAACTGTTCGACGACGCCGGCCTGCTGCTGGTCGACTTCAAACTGGAATTCGGCGTTTTCCACGACGGCACCATCGTCCTGGGTGACGAGTTCAGTCCGGACGGCTGCCGCCTGTGGGACAAGGCCACCGGCAAGAAAATGGACAAGGACCGCTTCCGTCAGGGCCTGGGTGACGTCATCGAAGCCTACGAAGAAGTCGCCAACCGTCTGGGCGTACCGCTTTAATCGACGCAAGCATCTGATAGCACAGAAATATTTCGCTCAGGGGGTTCGCTTCCGGCAAAAGTGTTGTTATGATGCGCGCCGTTGGAGAGATGCCAGAGTGGCCGAATGGGACGGATTCGAAATCCGTTGTACCTTCACCGGTACCTAGGGTTCGAATCCCTATCTCTCCGCCATATATAGAAAAGCCCCGTAATTCAATGAGTTACGGGGCTTTTTGTTTTCCGATTGTATTACTCATTTGTACTACTCCTCTAAGGCCGTCCTGGCCATTTTGAGCCGCTTTGGTTGCTTCTCCTTAGCCTCCCTCCTGGTTTGCTGAGTTCGGTCCCTGAGCTTTACCTGGCTGGCCGGGCGCTGGATTTTCGATCGGCTGCTCAAAACGTTCCGAAGTTAGGCTTTCGTATCGAGTCGGGCAATTGATAGCAGTGATCCTCTTGACGCTTCTCCGTCTGTTGATCTGGAAATATTACAATCGCAATAATCGATGTTGTCCGTTAGTCTAGTGTGCATCGCTACCCATTTATTGTGGCGTGTGCCACCGACAAGGAAGAAATAATGCTGACCAAATTCAAACTCATTAAGAACTTTGCTGTTTATGATGATTTTGATTGGGATCGCAGTGTGCGTGATAAAGGGAATAATATTGCAAAGTTCAAAAAGCTAAACATAATATATGGCAGAAATTATTCAGGTAAGACATCGCTTTCTAGAATAATTCGTTCGCTTGAGCTGAAACGTCCGCACGAGAAATATTTGAACGCTGAGTACGAGTTTTCTCATGAGGGTAGTCTAAAGTTATTGCATAGTAATTTGGATAAAAGTCCCTATGCGGTAAGGGTCTATAATAGAGACTTTGTGGACGAGAACCTGCGATGGCTCACGGATGCGGATGGCGCCATCAAGCCATTTGCGGTTCTCGGTGAAAAAAATGTATCGATTGAAGAGGCAATTTTAGAGAAGAAAAATCAGCTTGGGTCAGTCGTAGATAAGACGGGGTTGATGTACAAGCTCGATGTGGAGCGAAAGCAATATGAGGAAAAGCATAGGAGTGTTGAGAAAGAGCGGGCATCATTAGATGAACAGTTGAGAAAGAAGGCCAATGGGGAAATAAAAGTAAACTCGATATATTGTGATGTTAATTATAATCTTAATAAGATTAAGGCAGATGTCGCTTCCCTGCAAGTAACGCCTTTGGCTCCGTTGTCTATTGAGCAAAAAGCAGACCTCTTAATGCTGCTGAAAGAAGAGGCAAGGGCACCAGTTTCACTCGGCTTTTCATTCGTTAATAAGCTTCCGATGCTTTCCTTCTCTGTTGGTAAGATGCTTAGCACAGCTTTAACGCAAACATTCACTATTCAGGACTTGCTTGATGATGGGGATCTTGAAAGATGGGTAAGGGATGGTTTGGCTTATCACGAGCATTCAAAGGACTGTAAATTCTGTGGTGGGCCATTATCATCTGAGGTTTGGAGTAGATTGAATTCGCACTTTAGTCAGCAGTCTAAGGATTTTTTATATGGAATTGATTCTATAGTTCAGGTGATAGCTACAGAGCAGGATAAGTATAGAGATTTGCAGTTTCCGAGTCAGTCCGAGTTGTATTCTTCTATTCAAAAGCAGTATGGAGAGTCTATCCGTAAGCTCGGTTCCGAGGTCGGAATGTATGTTGCCGAGCTTGAGGCATTAATTGAAGCATTGATGAAGAAAAAAAATAACATCTACACCGTCATGCACGTTGAGTTTGAAACTGCGCGTGATTATGATGTTTCTAAAGCTTTGAGCGTAGTTCAAAAGCTTATTGATGAGCACAATCGCAGTTCATCAAGCCTTTCTGTAGATCAAGATGCGGCCAGGAAAACACTCCGGCTTTCAGAGGTTCAGTCTTTCGTCAAAGATATTGATTATGATAAGCGATTTAGGGATATTGATCGCTTGATGAGAGAGTGCGACCGATCCCGAATAGCCGTTCAGCGTCTTAATTCTGAAATTGAAAAAATTAAGCGAGAGGAAGAAACTCTATCTACACAGCTCATTGATGAGAGAAAGGGGGCGGATAAAGTAAATTTCTTTCTAAAAAACCATTTTGGTCATTCAGCGTTACAGTTAATTGCAAAAGAAGAGGTCGACTCTAAGGTCATCACATTTGTAATTATGCGCAATGGGAGTCCGGCGCACAACTTAAGTGAGGGTGAATGTAGTTTGGTTGCGTTTTGTTATTTTGTAGCAAAACTTGAAGAGGTTAATACGAAAGGAAAAGAGCTGATAATATGGATTGATGATCCAATTTCAAGCCTGGATAGCAACCATATTTACTTTATATATAGTTTGATTGAAAGTGTTTTAACTAAGCCGATGAGGACTGGTGAGGCAGAGGTGCTCTCGTTCAAGTATTCTCAGTTGTTCATTTCTACGCATAGCCTTGAATTTTTAAAATACTTGAAAAAAATATCAAGACCGACTAAGGATTGTGAGTACTTTATTCTTGAGCGAAAAGCTGAGTCGAGTTCTATCAAACTGATGCCGAGCTATTTGCGGAAGTATGTGACTGAGTTTAATTATCTTTTTAGTCAGATATATAAATGTGCCACGGCTGAGGCTAGTGTAGAAGGTCATGAAGCATTCTACAATTTTGGAAATAATTTGCGGAAGTTTCTTGAGGCGTATCTGTTTTATAAGTATCCGAATTCGGAGCCTAGTGATAGGAAGTTATTACGCTTTTTTGGCGGTGACAGCCTGCATGCTGATTTGGCAAATAGAATCAATAATGAACTATCCCATCTGGAAGAGATTTTCGACAGAAGTATGACACCTTTGGATATTCCAGAGATCCCGAAATTGGCGAGCTTTGTGCTGGAAACTATCAAGCAGAAAGATCCAGAGCAATATGCTGCGCTTGTCGAAAGCATCGGGGAAGTGGAATGATTGATGCGCAGCAAGTGCCTGGAGTCTCCGCGTCTCCGCGTCATCCTAGACCGGTGAGTTTGTAGAGCATTTCTGCGCCCGGACAGGGCTCTAAAAATATTTTTGCAAAGTGTTTAGAATGAGGGGGCGTAGGCCATATAATGAGCGTATGCCCATCCCCGAAAACACGTCTTGTCCGCTTTTCATTTTGGGGGAGGGTATTCTTCCCGACAAATAATTTTATAAAAAATAAAAAGTCATATTTCCGTCCCAGGTCTTCGGCCTGAAAAACTTGACTTGCAAACACAAAGAAAAGTCACAAACCCATGTGTTGTCTGGCGTAGGCATATGTTTTATGGCTGGGATATTTACTTCTCTGCTATGTCTACTACGATGTCGATCCATGTTGAGGAATAGTATTGGTGTTGTATTATTTTAAGGTGTTCTTTCATTCGTCCAACCAGGAAACAGATTTCAATCAAAAATAGATATGTTGAAAAAAGAAAAACACTACTTCCTTAAGCGCTTTATGGGAGTTTCAATTAAGTGCGATACGAATTATCCGTCATTAGTAAAGATTATAGAAGCATTGTATGTGATGGTATATGGATGCACCAAGGCCTACAATCGGCAACGCGGTTATCATGTTAGGCTTAGGTTTACAGAGAAAATGGATAGCCGTAAATTCAGCGCCCGTCTTGCTACGTTTTACAAAAGAAAGTCTGACTACATACCGCTGCGCTTATCGGTTGTTGAATGTGATGAAGACGAAGAAGGCTTACATCATCACTTCGCTATAATATTGAATGACAGGCTAGATCGGAAATCAAGCTTAAGCCGCTTTATGGCAAACCTTATGGAGGGCGGCTTTTTGAGTGATTACAAAGTTATCGGTCCTGACATTGATCCTTATGGGCATCACCTTCGAATCCTAGAAGAAAAAGATAGTTATTTTGAATGGATGAGCTATCTGGCGAAGGTCGCTACTAAGGCTGAGATTGGCCAAGTTTGGAGCCCGTGCCGCGCTATCAGTCGTGCGTTGAAGGAGTGGAAGCTCGCTGGGAAACCTGATTTGCGACAAAAACTATTAGATCAGCTCCCGAAAGATAGTATCGCGACTGGTGATGTTGTTGAACTCATGCAGTTGGTTGATGTGCCATCCGTAGTTATGTTGCCGCGTACGGTCCCTGGCGTGCTTTATGGGGCGATTTGAGCGGTAACCCTGCGCGGATATACTGGTGCTGTGTTTCAACCTCCCAAAGGCTCTTACACGCTTTTCCAAGTGCTCCTTGATTTAGCGCAGCTTTTATCTGTGTGGCTACTTTGCTGTCATACTTGGACAGCCACTGATTTGGTAACAAATATCACTGGAATGTATTTGAGTCGATTGACTAGAGAGTCGTCGTCAGTAACTGCAAAACTTTCTTTACGGGCGATATGCCATCATCATATGCTAACCGCATCATCAACCCATAAATGCTGCGGTAGCGACATGAAAGCTAAAAAGATATTTTCTGGGTGCGTCATTGGAATGACTCTGGCGACAAATTCATTTGCGGACATCGCCAATAAGTCTGCCGATCTCCATCAATCGCCCAGCCGACTCTACCTCGCCCAAGCACAACTAGATACGTCAGAAGCTGAGTCGAGGCTAAAGGCCGAGCATGATGCTACGGCAAAGGCAGTAGAAGCTGCCAAGGTCCTGGCAGCAGAAGATGCCAAGGCCAAGATGGCTGCTGCTATTCAGCTAAAGGCGATAGAAAACGCCAATAATTTGAAGTATGCGGGGGGGCTATCAGAAGCACTACAAAACAACAAAGATAAGGGTTTAGACTGGTTCAAGAACAAGCTGTTCAAGCTAGACAAAGCCTCTGTCATCACCATGTGCGATCCAGGCATATGCTACGTGGTTGCATTTAGTGGGTTGTCGGGTCTTGGAATAACCTCAGAAAATGGAGACTTCAACGGTCGACAGCTGCAAGGGCAGCTTGTACGTGTTATTGGCACTGATCGGTTCGGAAATATTGTGGTAACTAGATTAACCACAAATGATAAACCCTCGCAAAATTCACTTCCAGCGAAACACTTGGAAGAAGTGCGACAAATACCTCTAGACAAACCTGAGCGTCAGCAAGCACCGGCCGATGATGTTGGTGATGAAGTTGCGGGCAGTTTTGATGATCTGATTCGTGCTCGGGCATCAGAAGGCTGGGCTCGTCCACCGTCAGCAAAGAAAGGCATGAAAGTCGTACTACAGATCGGTATGTTACCGGATGGCACAATGAAGTCGGTCAGTGTAGCCAGGTCCAGTGGAGATACTCCATTCGATAACTCAGCGGTGGCGGCGGTCAAAAACGTCGGTCGACTGCCAGAAATGCAGGGACTTAGGCCTAGTGATTTCCAGCCCTACCGTTCATTCACGATGGTATTCACGACAGAGGATCTAACCTTGTGATCAATGGACCCCGGATGTACGCGAGGCGCTTTGAGGGTTCGTGATTCATGTGTCGTCCTCGATGCTGAAATCAGCATAGCCAAAAAACATTGACGAGCCCCTCAGCGTCTTTCCGCAGGGGGCTTGGACTATTAAAATTCCGCTTGCTCGATAATCCCGGCTGCCAACATTCGATCACCACCCACTCAAGGATGACCATCATGCCAGACAGCACAGACGCCAACATAGCCACAGCGGACGTACTAACCTTGCTGCTGCACAACCAGCACGCACTAGCCGCAGCAATTGAAGAAGTCGCCTTGTGGGCAAGGTCAACTGGTTCGCCCGAAGCACATAACAACGCCATCATGGCGCTGGATACGCTCGACACAAATGCCTCGGCCATCGCTGCTGGGATTTTCAAGTTGAGGACATAACCGCTATCAAAGAAGTCTACGTATTTGGTAATTCGCTATCCGCTTGTCAGGCGCTATCAAATACCTATTGTGGACAGATATATGATTCAACTATCATTTGTCTATCAAATTTAATGATAAAGGATAGCGCCCTGATGAACGCCCACCTCTATCTCCGAGCATCGACCAAAGACCAGGACGCGAACCGAGCAAAGATCGCATTAGAGATGTTCGCTTGCGAGAAAGGATTGCACATCATTGGCGTTTACGCTGAGAACATCACTGGCACCAAGCTCAACCGTCCTGAGTTGCTTGCTTTGCTTAATACAGCCCAGAGTGGAGACGTGCTGTTGGTTGAGTCTGTTGATCGTCTCAGCCGCCTCTCACAGGTTGACTGGGACACTCTCAAAGCCACCATCAAATCCAAGGGGCTTCGGTTAGTGGTGGCCGATCTGCCTACCAGTCACATGCTGGTTGAAGCACAGGGGATTACAGGCCAAATAATGGATGTGATCAACAATATGCTGATTGATTTGATGGCAACCATGGCACGTCTGGATCAGGAGAAGCGTGTGGAGCGCATCAAGCAGGGGCTGGAAAACAAACGTGCCGCTGATCCTGAATGGAAACCAGCAGGTAGAGGTAGGAGCGTTGCCAAGTGGAACAAGGTACAAGACGTGATGCGTAAGCATCCGACGATGTCCGCTGATGAGGTAGCACTGCTTGCTGGCTGCGGCATTGCCACGGTCTACAGGATCAAGCGAGAAACAAAAGCTGCATGACGGGGGCTCGTCTAAAGGGGAGGCGACTCACAAAGCACCATTTTTCATGGTCTCTCATCTGGTTTTTGGCGGGGGCAGGGTGCATGTACTCTTGATTTACATGCTAGGATAGACTGTAATTTTATTACACATGTTAAAGGAAGCAAAATGGAAAACGAAGATAAGCCGCTTAAAAAGAGTGAACTATCTCGGACGACACCGCCAGTTATGCCAATGGGCTTTAGGATTGGGATTACCCCTGAAGTTATAGTGGTTGATCTTGTGGATGCCCCCAATGCGAAAGAGTCAAAAATATTTTACTCGATAGCCTTAACTAAGGAATCTGCAAAGAACTTGCGTGATGCTCTTGTTGATTTCCTTGAAAAGTGATTGCGAGAGGGGCGTAATGCGATGGATTACATGTTTTTAAATTTTCGTCAAGGACGCTCAGAGAACCTTGCTTTAGAAGTAAAGGAGTATGTAGGCTTAACAGAAAAAACTGTTCCGGAAACTACGCACTACACAGGCCTGACCGTTAATCCAGTTGAAGACATTCTTGACGACGCCTGCGATAGTTATAGGGCTGAATGGTATAGCCTGATATCTCATAGCTCTTTTAGCCCTAAATTTGTTGATGCCAAACTTGTTTTCTTTGCAGACCCAGAAAAAGAAAAAAATGCGTGCATTAGCAACTCTGTTTACAAACGCTTAGAGCATGCTGTTTATTGCCGTTTGAAGAAGTTTGAAGAGGAAGAAAGCGCAAAGCAGGAAGAGAAATTGCTGTCCTCTCTTTCGGAGTTTTGTAGGTACCTTCCGGATCTCGACCGTCCTGATGCTAATTTTTTCGTTGATGAGAAGACTGGCGGTGTCGGCGTAACAATTAAAAAGTCTGGGACGCTTTCTTTATTGGTGCACGCCCCAGGCTCTGTCGATTTTTCGTATGCGTCTAAAGGCCGATTTGGGGGCTTGGTTCGAATAACTGGTACCGCCAAACTAACAAAAAATATTGAAAACTCCGAGCATATCAAGAGTCTTTTGGAGTTCTTAGGGGGCAAATGAATGCCGCGATTTATCGAAATCATTCCGTATCTTTTTCGCTATTTAAAAAGCTCCCACATCAAGGACGAAATTGATTGGGCAAGCATTATGAGCGAAATTGAACTTGAGTGCGAAAGCACCGATATGGTAACTGATGATGCGCTTGAGCTTCGAGCGAACGAGGATTATGTTTCGCTGTTTTGGTCTTGCAAAGATAATGATGTAATGAAAATTCTAGATACTCTTAATGAGTTAAAACATCGAGGGCGAGATAGCTTTTCTGCTAAGTCTGGGATGCTCAAAATAAATGCAATTGAAGCGTTGTCTCAAATAAATGATGTTGAAGACATGATTGTGTTTAAATGTACTGATAGTGATCCGGGTGCCTGTATTCATCACGGTCTTTATTATGTCACTGATAGTGCTCTGGATCGGCTAGAAGTTAGAAGTAGTATTGTTGAGATGTCTGAGTTCTTTGCCATTAAAAAGGTAGATCGGCAGAGTAGGCAAATTTTAAAGCTTGACTCTGGTTCTCGTTTCGAAATGGTGTGTGAGAGTGTTTCTATCTAGGTGCCTCGGAACCTGCCATTCAATTTTTAACTGCCTCACTTTCCGTTGACTGGTATTTGCTCTTGATTTTGTGTATTGAGCAAATTTAAAGGGGGGCTTTTCCTTCGATTGGACTTCATCCAAAAAGCCCTCCATGTCAAGAAGGGCCGGAGGGGGGGGATTTTTCGGGTCCCATCCAGGTACCAAGTACCATGTACCTGCTAGCAGGTACCAGTACTCTTCTATTTGGCCGGTCATAGTTTGGCCCCCAGAATTGAGGGGAGCTTTGATATGGCTGCAAGCATTTGAACGGGGCTTGCTCCTTTGCTGTATATGTCAAAGGTTACTAGGCCTGTTTCGTGCCCTACCAATTGTGCAATGATCGGTCCTGGCACATCTTGCCTTAGCAACTGGGTGATGACAGTTATCCGAATGCTGTGGAATACGTGACTCGTACCAAAACCAAGGTCGGTCTTCAGGCGGCCAAATGCCTTCGATAGGGCATCAGAACGCTTCCCGTACTTATTCCGGCTCGAAGATGGGATCAGATAACCATCCTTGGTATCCGTAGCCAGTCGTTTGACTGTCGCTTTGAGGCTCGGGTGGATAGGTACCCGTCGAATTCCTGCGGCAGTTTTACTGTCAGTGATGTCGAAAAACTCTACGCCTTCAGCCGTCAGCAGGTTTTCGACACGAAGCTTGCATAGTTCTTCTATGCGCGCCCCTGTCAGCGAAGCCAGAGTAATAAGGTCTGCTAGCGGGTTAAGATTTCGATGCCTCGCTGCTTCTAGCAATTTGGCCAGTTCGGCAATGGTGTAGTCTTTTCTACGCGCATCCGCTCTCGCTTTGCCTCGTACCTTGGGAAGGTCATGGTTCTCGAATGGATTCGCCCTATCTTTGAATTCAGAGCGCCATGGGGCGTCGTATCGTATTGCCCACTTCCAAAACATGCTTCCTGCTAGCAGATATTGCGTAAGGGTTTTCGACGCAAGCTCTAGGCCATTCAACCATTCCCCAACGCTTTCCGACGAGAGATGGTTCTGAGATTGCTTTAAGAAGGCTGCCAACTTTCGTAGCTTGGACTCCTGCTGATCAATCGTTTTTTGATCAATATGTTGGGCTTTTCGATGTTTCTGAAAGGCCTCAAGGCGAGCCTCAGTGATAGCAGGTTCGTGTCGATGTGTGGTCGGGCTTGCAATGATCTCGACTAGTTCGCGAGATTGCTCATCATTTATGTTAAAGCCCTCGGTGTAGACATCATGGAGCACATCTTTCAGGAACTCCGTCACCACATTGTAAGCGTTCAACTTGTCTTGCAGTTCATTGCCAGTGGTAGGCGGAAGGATCGCCTGTACACCCTTCAAAAAATCTGGATCGGCCAACATGAAAGCCTCCAGCCTTTCTACATCCCGCTTCGGCCCTGTATAGGGTTCACCAATGGCGGCACGTTTTTTCTGTTTGTTCATTTCATCTAAGGCCAAAGTGAGACGTATGGCGTTTTCTTGCCAGTCGCTGGGTAGCGTCCGTTGTCCACGTGCAGCCGCGATCTGAGCCCTCCACGCAGCCAAGTACGCATGACTTGCGTGCAAAGCTTCACGATGGGATGTAGTTTTCAAAGACCTAATGAAGACGCTGCGTCCGATTTTCGATACAACGTCGCTTGGCACCTTCAGTCTGACGTACCAATTTTCTTCGTTCTTTTTTTTGATCAAGTGGTCAGCCATCGACTACGGCCCTGAATGCTATTTGTACTACTTGTTTGTACTACTTTTGAAGTGTTTAGTCTATAAATTGCTTGTTCTATAGGGCGTTGAGTGTATTTGGGGTCGCCTCCCTATCTCTCCGCCATTACATAGAAAAAGCCCCGTAGCTGAACAAGCTACGGGGCTTTTTTGTTTGTGGTGTCTCGTAAAGACTTACGGCACGGGAATCACTGCCTGCCATTTTGGCAAGGCAGCTTCGAGGCGTTTGCCGAACTCGATCAATCGCCCCTCCTGCCAGTGCGGGGCAACGATCTGGATGCCAATGGGCAGGCCGCTTGTCTGATCGATACCTGCCGGTATGACCAGCGTCGGTGAGCCCGACAAGCTGAACGGGAACACGTAGCCATACTGGTGACGATCATCCAGGGAACGGCCGTGCTCGAACGCGACCTCAGGATGAACCGGAGTGATCAGCAGGTCGTGGCTTCTGAAGAACGCCGCTAATTGGTAGCGCATACGGTCCAGATTGTTCCAGTCCGATTTCACCTGATCGATGCTGCATTCCACTTCCTCGCTCATCGTCACCAAGCCTTTCAGGGCTGGGGTGAAGGACCGTTTGTCGATATCGCTGAACAACTGCTTCCAGCCACGTGCCGAGTCGCCGCCGGTGATGAACAGGCGCCACAGCACCTCGCAGGACTCTTCGAGCATGGGTGGCTGCTCATTGCTGACGCTGGCGACAATCGCGCGGGTCAGTTCTCGCACCCGGTCGAGCGTCCTGGCGACGGCGGGTGAAGGCGATACACGAGCGGTTTCATATACAAACGCCACTCGGAGTTGATCCAGTGGTTTGTCCGCGCCTTGCCACGGGACATCGACAGTATCAGGATCGTGTCCATCGGGACCGGCGATGAGCCGTCCAAGGACCTCAACGTCCGCAACATAGCGACCCATGACGCCGAAGCTGGAGGTGTGGTGGAAAAGTCCCGCGCGTTCCCGTGGAAACTGTCCGGTTAGCGGTACTCGACCTTGAGTCAATTTGAAACCGCAGATGCCGTTGAAATGGGCCGGTATCCGCACGCTGCCGCAGGCGTCCGACGCCAGTCCTGCGGGAGAAGTCCCGGCAGCGATTGCGGCGGCCTCACCGCCGCTGCTACCGCCCGCCGAGTGGTTCAGGTTGTGAGGGTTGCGGGTCAGGCCATAGATAAGGTTGTCGGTTTCAAAGGCCATGCACAGTTCGGGAACATTGGTCAGGCCGATGATGATTGCGCCGGCCGCACGTAGCCGCGCCACGGCGGTGGCATCGTTCTGACTGGTATCGCCCAGAAACTCACCGATTCCGCGCGACAGCCTATACCCTTTGACGTGCAACACGTCTTTGATGGTGATCGGCACACCGTGCAGCGATCCCAGGATCTGGCCCTGCGATACCGCGATGTCTGCTTCTCGGGCCTCGGCCAGAATCGCTTCATCGGTGCGTTTCTGGATCACCGCGTTGATGGCAGGGTTGCGTTCCGCCAGCGCCTGCAGGTAGTGGCGAGTGATGGCTTCGCTGGTCAGGGACGACTGACGGATCAGCGACGCCATTTCAGTCAGGGAAAGTTCGTCCACTCGGATCATTTGCCAGCACTCCGTGGGGTCATTGCGTAGGGGATGCGGTAGAGGTTACGGATGATCGGCGCCATCAGTTTGAGCATCCACCGTGGCTTGGCCGCGACGACTTCGAGTGACTCCTCCAGGGCCATGAGCACCTGTCTGACTTCGTCGACGCTGATGGTCAGCGGAGGATAGAAACGCAACACCGGCGCCGCGGCTTTTTCGTTCATCGAGTGCCCTGCGTGAACCCCGCGTTTGGTCAGTTCCATGCTGATCATGGCTTCCCATACCGCGCCCTTGAGACGGATGCCGGTCATCAGACCGATTGACGGAGCGTCGCTGATGATCTGTGGGTAGTTTTGCGCCAGTCGCTGCAATCCCTGGCCCAGCATTGTGCTGGCTGCCAGGGAAAGTTCGATCAAGCGGTTGTCTTCAATTGCCCGTATCGCCGCCAGGGCGGTTTCACAGGCGAAAGGCAAACCACCCTGGCCGCAGACCAGATTTTCCAGCGGGTCGAGCGGCATATGGTCGATTAGCGCACGGCTGTACATCACTGCCGCGATCGCGGCATAACCACCGGTCAGCCCTTTGGACAGCACCATGATGTCGGGCACTACATTGTCGTAGTCAACGGCGAACCATTTGCCGCAACGCCCGAAGGCGGTCTGGATTTCATCGGCGATCATCAGGCAACCATGGGCGCTGCACAGTTCCCGGATCCGTGTGTTGTAACCCTTCTCGGGAAGAGTCAGGTAAGCCCCTCCCAGTATCGGTTCGATGTAGACCGCTGCTACATGGTCATCGATTGACTCCTCCAGTGCTGTGAAATCACCGTAGGGGATGAAATCGACAGACAGGCGATTCAAGCCATGCTGATTGCTCTGGTACTGCTGACCGAGGATCGCCATGGTGGTGAGTGTCTTGCCATGATAAGCATTACGCATGACCACGATCCGCTGGCGTGGAAACTGGCGTTTGAGTACGTAGCGCAGTGTTTGCTCAATGGCCTCGGCACCGGTCATGGTGTACCGGACGTCGCCCCATTCCCCGGGAGCCAGGCGTTTGAGGGTTTCGCTCAGCAGGCGTTGCGAATCGTGGGACAGGCCTTCGGGTTGCCAGGCCATTCGGTTCAGTTGGCGTTGGCTGGCGTTCTTGACCTGTGGATTCTGATGGCCAACCAGGAATATTCCATAGCTACAGGCGCAGTCGATGAAATGATTGCCACGATGGTCGGTGACGATTGCGCCGTCGGCCGTGTGCTCGATGCCGGTATTGGCGATGCGATAAAGTTTGGCTGCCGAGGGTGTCCAGTGTCTGTAGCAGTCGTCCAGCAGCTGATCAAGCGGCATGTTCGAGGGTCCTTTTAATGATGCGGGCGGCGTCGACGACGCGTTCGGTTCGCGCAACCAATGGGCAACGCAACAGCAGTTCGGGGCCGCCTGGTCGGCGTATATGCACGCCGGCGGTATACAGCGACTGTTGCAGCTCGAAAGCCTGTTCGATGCTGTTTAGCGGTACTTTGACGATGCCGCCGATAGCCAGAGCATTGAAGTCAGCCAGTTCTGCCGCGAGCACTGTACCGTTGCGATGGGTGCGGCTGTCCAGCCGATGGTCCCTGACATGGTTCAGGGCGGCTTGCGCCGCAATGCACGACGGTGGATTGCCAGCGGTGGTGCTGCCGTGTTTGGCGGGCGAAGCTTTGCCATAGGCTTTGTAAGCCAGCGCATGGCTGCAGGTGTAGGTGCCGATGGGGATGCAACCACCGCCCAGGCTTTTACCCAGCACAACAATATCCGGCCGGGCACCGCTCAAGTCTTGCGAGAGTAAATGTCCGACGCTGCCCAGGCAGGTGTCCACATCGTTGAACAGGGTAGGAATTCGCCGGCTGTTGGCGATCCGCTCCAGGCTGGCGATCAGCGTCGGCTCAACCGCTTCAAGCAAGCCGTCGTGAGTCGTGCGCAGCGGGCCGTAACACAAGGCGAAACAATCCTGCCAGATCGCCTTGTCTGGCAGATCGTGCACCGAGTGCACATGCACGACCTTGATTCCAAGAAAATCACCAAGCTGCGGGTAAAAGTGTGGAGCACTCAGATAGCGTCCGTAAGACAGCGATCCATGTGCCACGCCGCCGACACTGATAATGGTGCGTCGGTGAGGGTTGATCGAGCGGGCCAGTTTCAGCGCCCCTTCAAATGCCTCGTCACCAGAATTGCAGACATAGGAGTTTTCTAGCCCTTCGGGCATTAACTCGCTGAGTTGCTTGCACAACTGGATTAACGGCGCAGACAACAGGACGCGGTTTGACAGGCCGATTTTGTCTATCTGGCGGCTCACTGCATTTACCACCTCGGGTACCTGCAGTCCGAACCCGCCACTCAAGTCGATCAAATGATGGCCATTGTTGTCGATGAAACTCTCGTATTGGCCTTTTACCGCCCAGGTTTGGCCCGGGTCATTCGTATGCGCGACCATCAGCGGTAGCTCAGTGCGTTGTAGATGCGTCGCTGAGCATCGATGATCGGGTTTCGGCCATGCATGACCCTGCGGTTATCGATCATCACCAGATCCAGGTCGTTCCAGCCCACGATGTGAGTGTGGCGTTCAGTGACGTGGGTGATTTCCGCCCATAGGTCGGGGGAGATCTCCTCGTCGTTTTCGAAGTCGATCACTGGCTTTTCATAGTTGAACGAGGGGCCGAGCATACTGTTGGCGAAGGCCGGAAAATTACAAAAACTCGAGGTCTGGTATGCCCGAACACAGAACGCATAGGTAACGCAGTCGGTATCCGGGTTGTACGCCATCCGGGTGTTCGATTGCTCGCCGATGATCTCGCTCAGATGTTCAAAACGGGCGTCATCCATTTGTTGAATCTGCGGATTGTGGTGGCAGACGAATTTGCGCCATTTTTCGCCGGGAACTGTGCGGCGGTAGCGGATCCGTTTGTTTTCGAAATGCCGGCGCGTCTGTTCGCTCAGATCCCGATAGACCGAAACCCCATCGCATAACGTCGTTTGTGATCCTTTGGTGGGGGCAATCTCGCAGAAGAACCAGGTCAGGTCAGGCCAGATCGGAGCGTTGCCGTTCTCGCAGTGCAGACCGACGGCATCGGTTCCTGCATCCACCAGTTGCGCCCCGCTCTGGGTAATCTCGCGGCCCGGATCCAGACTCAGGCGTGAGCTGTGTTTTTTCACAAAGGCGCCGAACTCATCCACGGAGCGGATGCAGTTGCGCAAGATGATCACGCCCGTGTTCGAGAGCTCTTCGAAGAGGCCTTGAGTGTCGTTGATCAACGCTTGCTCGCCGTCGCCGATGACCCGCGCCGGATAGATTGATTGAGTCATTTCGATGCTCCTTCAGAGAATGTGAGTTTGACGATGCAAGTCGGTGGCGTGCGCTCTGCGGGCGGGGCCGTTGAGGGCGCAGAGGCTTTGAAGCAGCGCAGAGTCCGGCGCCAATGGCCAAATGAGCTCAGGTCGTTCGACTTCCGAGAAACGCTGTTGCGCCCATTCCTGAGTGATCTGTTGGTCAAACGCTGGTCCGACGTTGAGCACAATTGCCAGTTGCCCAAGAGCCGTCATGAATAGCAGGGCATCGTTCACACCGGATTGCTCTTTGAATTCGAGCTCGATCTGTTCCGGAGAAACATTGCGGCCGTTAGGCAGGCAGATAATGTTTTTCTCGCGCCCCGTGATGAAGAGAAAGCCATCACCATCGAGCGTGCCGATATCGCCCGTGCGCAACCAGCCATCTTCCGTAAAGGAGCAGGCACTCGGGTCGACCCATGAATAGCCCCGGAAGAGTGAGGTGCTTTGAATTTCCACCCGTTGTTCGGCAGTCACCCTGACCTGTACATGAGGCAAGGGTTTGCCGACGCTGCCCGGTTTGTTGGCGGTGGGCGTATTGACGCTGATGACCGAGCCGTTCTCGCTCAGTCCGTAGCCCTGATAAACTTGAATACCGAAGTCGCCGAGGCGTTGAAGTTTCTCACTGCTGATTGGAGCGCCACCTGCGGTGATGTACAGCTGGTCGCGCAGAAACGAAAGAAGTTGAGAGGCCGTATTTGATTCGGCAAAGTCGAGGAATGCGTCGAGCATGATCGGCGGTACGGTGACCGCGCTTGCGCGGACAGCGAACAACTGTTGAAGAATCGCCGTTGCAGTGAACCCTGTCTCGCCTATCAACGGGGTGTGCTCGTCAAGGAAGTAAACCGTACCGCCGGATAGCAACGGCAGGTAAACCGCCGTGACCTGTTCAATCAACAGGCTCAAGGGCACCACCGACAGGTAGCGTTTTTGCGACGTTGCCGGCACTGCGTCGAGCAGCGAATGCAAGACCGAGCTCAGGCCACCAAGGCTTTGCTTAACCCCTTTAGGTTTGCTGGTGGTGCCAGACGTATGGATGACCTTGCAGATCCACTCGGCGTCCGGGCTTTCGATGATGGCTGGACCCGAAGGCATTGAAATCGGTGTCTGCAGCGCGTTCGACACATGAATCTGCTGACTGGCTTTCAAGCTGATTTCCCAGCGTTTTTCCAGGGTTTCCAGACCTTTGTCATCCACCAGAAATCCCGAACACTCAAACGCCAGATGCTCAGCCTGGTACTTGCTGAACCCCAAAGGGAGTGGCAGCGAAGTGAAGCCATGGAGCAGGCAAGCCAGGTCAGCGATAACCCAGTCGCTGGCATTGCGCATGACGATGCCAATAGTGCGCTGTTCACCAGTGAACCGGGCGGTCATGTGCTGCCCCAACTGTCTGGCATGTTCCAGCATTTGGGCGTAGCTCAAACAACGTCCACCTGAACCATCGGCCGATGCAATATCGACGAGGCACGCGGCATCCGGGGTGCGTTGCACTTGGGCCAGCAAGTCCGAGACGAGATGAGTCATGCTGCTTGCCCACTCTGTACCTGAGGCTGAAACACGGTTTTGAGGATTGTTTCGTGATAGTGGTGGGCCATTTCGCCCAGTTTGATATAGCCGGTGATGGGCGTCTGGTCGTAGTAGGAACCCCACTCGATTTCTGCCTTGGGCGTCATCCGTTGCGGATCGGCGTTGCAGATTTTGTTGAACCTGACGTTGCAGTTACCCATGACTTCGATCGAGCGGGGTGTGCTGGTACACAACAAGTAGCGTGCGCCCATGCACCAGGTCACTACCGAGAGCATGTTGAACAGTGTCTGTCCGGCGATTGGGTTGATTGATGCAACACTGCCGACTTCTGCGATGCAGTCGCGCTCGATGTGGGTATTGGTGATTGTAGAAAGTGTTTCTTGGCAACTCGCGTCCAGATAGCATTCGGATAGCAGTGGACTTGACTTGGCAAAAGTCAGGCCGGCACAGGATTGAATGGAGTCAGCATTGTTCAGAACGATCAGAAAATATTCGGGAGAGGGCTCTATTATTGCCTCGTAAGACTTCATGTAGCGATGTTTGACGAATGTAACGGCGGACTTCCACAATAAAGAGTTGCGCTTGGCTACTTGTACTTGCATATAGGGTTCCTTGTTTTTATGGGGTGAATGGTTTGTTGCTTGGGTTGTGTTGTTTTTATTATTTGTGGTGTCTCTGAATGTGCGCGCACAGTAGCAAAGCTGGAGTAACAGTAAATTGATTAAGTTGTACCGTTTGTGTAGCTGCTCGGAAGAGTTTGCGTAATTTTTTCGTTATGTTGTGAGTAGTAATATGAAAGATGGGCGTTCTGAAGTGGGGGCGGCTTTTGCGTCGTTGTAATTCAGAAGTTGTCGGCAATATTTTCTGACTTTTTATTTGCCGTTATACGTCCACTCGCTCGGCTACTCTGTCAGCACAGGTCATGTACCTGTCACCATTATCAATCGCAAGGAGCGAGCAATGTATTTCGAGATCTACAGGCAAACCCGTGGCACCGTCATGACTGGCAAAGGCCAATGGCGCTGGCGTTTGAGGGCGGGGAATCATGAAACGGTAGCCAGTGGGGAGGCCTACGTGAACAAGTCTGATTGCGTGCACGCCATCAGTTTGATCAAGGGCACGTGCGACCAGACGCCGGTGAAGGAAATCTAGCTGTCAGGTGGTGAAGCTGCTCGAGCAGGGCAGCTTCGTTTTCAACGGGGCGGCGGTAAATCCCGCCCGATGAAGAAACGGTAGGGGCCACCCGCGTGAGCGTGTTTGCATATAACGCAAAAATCCCTGAAACATTTGTTTACTCGCATAGACGCCGATTGCAGCAGCTCCCTAAACTGTCGGCAGTTTTTTAGCGCGGGGGCAATGGATGAATCGCAACGAACTACGCAAGGCCGACATCAACCTGATGGTGGTGTTTGAGTCGCTGATGCTTGAGCGTAATGTCACCAAGGTGGCGAAGAAGCTGTTTCTCGGCCAGCCAACCATCAGCTCGGCGCTCAACCGCTTGCGTACGATGTTCGATGATCCTTTGTTCATTCGCGTCGGTCATCGCATGGAGCCGACGGCGCGGGCCGAAGAGATCTTTCGCTATCTGTCGCCGGCACTGGATTCGTTATCGGTGGCGTTGAGCCTGACCCACGATTTCGACCCGGGTAACAGCACCATGACCTTTCGGATCGGGATGTCCGACGATGTCGAGTTCGGTCTGTTGCCGCCCCTGCTGCGCGCGTTGCGCCAGGAGGCGCCGAAGGTGGTTTTCGTTGTGCAGAATGTTGATTATTGGCGAATTCCAGACCTGCTGGCGTCGGGGGATATTACGGTGGGTATCAGCCAGACTCGCGGCCTGCCCGCCAATGCCAAGCGTAAATTGCTGCGTCACATCTCTCCCAGCGTATTGCGCGCCGACGCATGCGATACGCCATTGACGGTTGATGAATACTGCTCGCGCCCGCATGTGCTGGTGTCCCATATCGCCAACGTCAGCGGTTTTGCGGATGAGTGGCTGGCGCAGATCGGTCGGTCGCGTCAGGTGGTGCTCTCGGTGCCTCAATACAGTTCGCTGCCAGCGTTGCTTGCCGGGACCGATCTTATTGCAAGCCTGCCGGACTACACCGCTGCAGCGATGGCGGCTTCGGGTCAGTTGTTCATGGAGCCGTTTCCGTTCAAGACCCCGACCCTGGAACTGTCCATGGTCTGGCTCAGTCATGCCGACAGCGATCCCGCCGAACGCTGGTTGCGGTCACGAATTGAAGCATTCATGGGTGAACGCGATCTGATGTCGCTACCCCAATAACCACGGCAGCGCTGTGCTATATGTACGTACTTGCCATTGATCTACAGGAATCCTGCCATGCCTCACCTGCACCTGGAATATACCGCCAATCTGCCTGATCTGAATGCCGATGTGGCGCTGATGCGGCTCAACAATACGCTGGTGGCTTCCGGTCAGTTCGGTGCCGAGTCCGACATCAAGAGTCGCGCGGTCAAGGTCGAGACGTTCAAGATCGGGACCGCATTGGCCGAGCGGGCGTTCGTGCACGTGAAGCTGGCGGTGTTGAGCGGTCGTTCTGCGCAGATCAAGCAGCAGTTGTCCGCCAGCCTGTTAGCGGTGGTGCAGGATTTGTGTGCGTGGCCGGCCGGCGTTGAAGTTCAGCTATGTGTGGAGATTCTCGACATCGATCGCGAGTCGTACGCCAAGACCGCAATCGCCGTCTGAATTTCAGGACATCTTCTGGTCGGCGCAAGCCATCATCACTTGCTCACGCAACCAGGTGTTGGCGCTGTCTTGATCCAGCCTTTGACTCCAGCGCATGTCGAGCGTGAAGCCCGGCAAGCCCTCGGGGGCTTCACGGTGGTCGAAGGCGGCCTGCTCGGCCAGTAATTGCTGGATCCGTCTGGGCAAGGTCAGAATGAAGTCAGTGCCGGTGATCATCTTTAGCGCCGCGCCGTAGCTGTTGGCTCGAGCGACAATCTGCCGTTGTTGCGCCTGCTGCGCCAACCAACCGTCGACCATATTGGTGGTGGAAGTCCAGGGCGTTGGGAACACATGCCGGCGCTCGACGAAAGTTTGCAGGCTCAGCCGCGGTTCCAGCGGCGTGGCACGCCTGTCGAAGACACACACCAGATCATCCTCCATCAGCACCTGCGCATTGAAATCGCCGTGGCTGCGGTGAAAGTTCGGGCCGAAGCCAATCACCAGATCAAGGCTGCCATTCCGTAGAGCATCGACCGGAATGTCTGTTTCGAATTTGTGCACGTTGACCATCACCGCAAGGTCGGCCATAGCAAAGCGCTTCAGCAATTGCGGCAGGATCAACTGCTCGAAGTATTCCGGGGCACAAATGTTGAAGGTCGCCGGTTGCAAGGCCGGATCGAATGCCGGTGCGCCGCTGTGGCACAGGTTGATGCTTTCGAGAATCTTCAGCACATGCGGGTACATGCTGCTGGCTTTGGAAGTGGGGTGCATGCCGGTGCGGGTATTGATGAACAAGTCGTCGGAGAAACCGTTGCGCAGTTTTTTCAGGCAGTAACTCACGGTGGACTGGCTGACGCTCAGCGCTTCGGAGACCTCGGTGACACTTTGTTGCTCATACACGGCGACGAACACCATGAGGTCCTGCATGTCGAGCTTTCGTAACACGTTACTGTTGAGCATTCCTTGCGTCCCACTGCGCATATTGCGCGGATCGTGCGCAAACTTGTGCGAACGATCCTAGCGGAATGCCAGCGCGAGGAGAATCTCGCGCAGGCATGCAACTGTGAGCAGCTGTTGGCAAGTCAGTGAAAGTGTCGGGCGTAGTGCCGCGGATTGAAGCGCAAGACCATCAATAGCATCAGGACCATCACTGCGGTGAGTGACCACCAGGCCCATTCGAAGCTGCCGAGCTGATCGCGGATCATCCCGGCCAACAGCGGCGAGAGCCCGGCGATCAAATAACCGATTCCTTGCACGAATGCGGTCAGGCCACCGGCGCGTCGGGGTTCATCCAGATGATCCAGCGACACGATCAGGCTCATCGGGAACAACCCGCCAATGCCCAGGCCCAGCAGGCACGGCCACAGCAGGCTCAGGTGTTGCGGACTCAAGATCAGCCCGCAGAAACCGGCGATGATCAACGCCAGCAACGCCGCCAGCACCAGGCGTCGATCACGGCTGCGATTGGCGATGGCGGGCGTCAGCAGGCCCGACAGCACCTCCATGGCGGTCAAAAAGCCCAGCAACAGTCCGGCGTTTTGTTCGCTCCAGCCTTTTTCCACGTAATACGGCGCCAGCCAGGCCAGAACACAGGTGTAGGACGCCGTGCCCAAACCAAAGAAAACCGCCAGCAGCCAGGCGCGGGAATTGCCGAAGAAAGATCCATTGCTCGATGGCTTTGCGTCCTGAACCGGCATCCTGGCGCGTTGGCCGTACCAGAACAGCAACGCCAACACCGCCAGCAGGGCCCAGATCGCCAGGCCGGCACGCCAGCTACCCGTGCGGACCATCACCAGTGGCGCGAAAGAAGCGGCGATAGCGGCACCGGCCATGATCGACGTGACGTAAAGCCCCATGCACAGGGATACATGGTCGCTGAAGCGGGATTTGATCAGCACCGGCATCAGCGCCTGTATCAGCGCAATACCGATGCCGGCCAGTACGGCGCTGAGGATCAGTTCGGACGCCGAATCGATGAATAACCGCGAGACGGTGGCGATACCGATGATCAATAGCGAAAGCACAACGGTGCGTTGTGAACCCAGGCGCTGACTGACGGCTAGCCCGAAGAACATCGCCAGGCCCATCGCCATGACGGGCAGCATGGTCAGCAGTGACGCCAGGCTGAAACTCAGCGCGATGTCGCCACGAATGGCCGACAGTAAAGGCCCGACGGCGGCCATGGAGGGGCGCAGGTTCAGGGCTACAAGAATGATGCTGAGCATTAACCAGAGGGCAGGGCGGGAGGTTGCGCGAACGTTTTCCATAATCGGTCCTTGAGAAACAGGAGATCGATTAGGCGCGCCAGTGGGGGAGGCGGCAAATCAGAAAATCCGCCGCGGTATTCAAAAATTAAATAGGTCCCTGCGGGAGCGAGCTTGCTCGCGAAGAGGGCATGACATTCAGCATCACCGTTGCCTGATAAACCGCGATCGCGCGCAGGCTCGCTCCCATAAGGGAATGGAGTTGTATTCACCCGCTCCCTGAACTACAGCTGAATCATTCTCAAATATTCTAAAAGTGTCAGGCTAATCTCAGAGGCCAACTAATCGTTGGCTTCTTTTTCACAAAAAATTGATGGTCGACTGCGCAGAATCAGTGTTGTCGCGGTAAATGAAATTTTCACATACGCCGTGGGCACTTCTTTTCAGGAACAGCCAATCTCATGTTGAAGATTAAAGCCGTGCGCTCCGAGTGGGTGACACTGATTGCCAGCGCATTCTTATTAGCAGCTTTCAACTTTGTCTTGTGGCAACACTTGTTCGAGATTACGGCGGCAGATGGCAAGGGTGTCGTCATGCGCGTGGCTTTCGGTGCGATGATCCTCGCCGCCTTCAACATTGTGCTGACCTTGCTGGCGTTTCGGCCCGTCATGAAGCCCGTGCTGACGCTGTTGTTCATGGTCAGCGCTGGCGTCGCCTATTTCATGAGTCAGTACGGCGTACTGATCGATGCCGGCATGTTTCGTAACTTTGCTGAAACCAATGCCACGGAAGTTCGTGACTTACTGTCACTAAAGTTGTTTGTTTATATTCTGATGTTGGGTGTATTACCGTCGTTGCTGTTGTGGAAAACACCGATCAATTACCGTCGCTGGCACCGTGAACTGTTGAGTAAAGTTCTGGTGAGTGTGGCGTCGCTAGCCGTCATCGGCGGTGTGGCACTGGTCAACTATCAGGGCCTTGCTTCATTGTTTCGCAATCACCACGAATTGCGACTGATGGTGGTGCCCAGCAACTACATCGGGGCATCTTTTGGCTACTTGCGTGAGCAGGTCGCGTCTGCCCGACAACCCTTTGCCACTGTTGGCGAAGACGCCCAGCGAAATCCGGTTTGGCAGACCCATGGCCGCAAATCCCTGACGGTGCTGGTGGTGGGTGAAAGCGCCCGGGCCGAGAACTTTGGCATCCTCGGCTATGACCGCGACACCACGCCAACGCTGAGTAAAGAAGCCGGCCTGATCGCCTTTACCGATGTGCATTCCTGTGGCACTGAAACCGCCGTCTCGGTGCCGTGCATGTTTTCCAATATGGGGCGCAAGGATTACAGCGCGAGCAAGGCGAAGAACGAAGAGGGGCTGTTGGACGTGCTCAAGCGCGCGGGTCTGGACGTGATCTGGCGCGACAACCAGTCGGGCTGCAAAGGCACTTGTGATCGGGTCACACTCGAAGATGTCAGCAAGTTGAAGGACCCGGTGTTGTGCGCCAACAGTGAGTGCCGCGACGAGATCCTGCTCCAAGGCCTGCAGCATTTCATCGATAACCTGGATAAAGACACGGTACTGGTGTTGCACCAGATGGGCAGTCACGGCCCGGAATACTTCAAGCGCTACCCGAAAGAGTACGAACGATTCACGCCGGTTTGTGAGAGTAATGCGCTGAACAATTGCAGCCGTGAAAGTATCGTCAATGGCTATGACAATACCCTGGTGTATACCGACCATGTGCTGTCGACACTGATCGATTTGCTGCGCAACAATCAGGACAAGGTCGATACGGCGATGCTTTACCTGTCGGACCATGGCGAATCTCTGGGCGAGTACAACCTTTTCCTCCACGGCACGCCGTACATGCTGGCGCCGGACCAACAAAAGCATGTGGCGATGCTCGCCTGGTTCTCCGACAGTTATCAAAAGTCATTCTCCGTCGACACCCATTGTCTGCAGCTAAGCCGTGAAAAGCCTCTTAGCCAGGACAACCTGTTCCACTCGATGCTGGGGTTGCTGGAGGTCAACAGCAAAGTCTATAACCAGGATCTGGATATGTTTGCCGGATGCCGCGCAGCAGTGATCGATGGCGTGTTGGCGAATAAATGAGTGTTGCGTGATCCGAGATGGTTTGGCCTGCATGTCCTGCAAAGCAGGTCGAATGGGAGTTGACGGCCTATTCTTCGGGTACGCCAGGTGTTTTCGTTGATGCTCTTGTTCAGTGGATGCGCGGAAATCGCCGGGGGCGATATATACTGCGGGCCATTCTTCAAGGGAGAGCCGTGTGGCCATCGATATTCACTGGATTCGCGACAACGATAGCCTCGGTCAATTTTGCGCCGAGTGGCAAAAGTTGCCATTCGTTGCCCTCGACACCGAATTCATGCGGGTCGACACCTTTTATCCGATCGCAGGTCTGCTGCAGATTGGCGATGGCGAACGCGCTTACCTGATTGATCCGCTGACCATCGATAACTGGCAACCTCTGGCCGCGTTGCTGGAAAACTCAGCCGTGGTCAAAGTCGTGCATGCGTGCAGTGAAGACCTTGAAGTCTTGCTGCGCCTGACCGGCAGCCTGCCGGCCTCGCTGTTCGATACGCAACTGGCCGCCGCTTACCTGAACCTTGGGTTCTCGATGGGATATTCGCGACTGGTGCAGGAAGTGCTCGGCATCGATCTGCCCAAGGGCGAGACCCGTTCCGACTGGTTGCAACGTCCGCTTTCCGAAACACAGATCAGTTACGCCGCTGAAGATGCCGTACATCTGGCAGAGGTGTTCGTAAAACTGCGCCCGAAGCTTTCCGACGACAAATATGCCTGGGTGTTGGAGGACGGTGCCGAACTGGTCGCCAACCTGCGTCGCGAGATCGACCCGTACGAGGTCTATCGCGACGCCAAACTGGCCTGGAAGCTGTCCCGCGCTCAGCTCGCGGTACTGCGTGAACTTTGCGCCTGGCGCGAAAAAGAAGCCCGTGCCCGTGACCTGCCGCGCAATCGCATCATCCGCGAGCATTCGCTGTGGCCGCTGGCGCGCACGCAGCCAGACAACCTTGGCGCGTTGGCGAAGATCGAAGACATGCATCCGCGTACCGTGCGTCAGGACGGCGAGTTTCTGCTTGATCTGATCAAGCGCTCTGGCAGTGTGTCGCCCGATCAATGGCCGCCCGCCGTGCCGGAGCCGTTGCCAGTGGACGCCGCCGCACTGCTCAAACAGCTGAAAGCCATCGGCCAGGTTGAAGCCGAGCGTCTGAACATTGCGCCGGAACTGATGCTGCGCAAGAAAACCCTGGAAGCGCTGCTCAAAAGCGGCTTCCCCAATGGTCCCTACCAATTGCCTGATTCGCTGCGTGGCTGGCGCCGCGAATTGATGGGCCAGGCGCTGCTCGACAGCCTGGCCACCGCCGGAGAACAGCCTTGAAACGTATTTGCTCCATCTACCGCAGCACCAAACGCAATGAAATGTACCTTTATGTACTCAAGAGCGATGCTCTGGAACGCGTACCGGAAACCTTGATGGCCGCCTTCGGCAAAGCCATCCACGCCTTCGACCTGGTGTTGAGCCCGGAGCGCAAACTGTCGCGCGAGGACATCACGGTGGTGCTGGAGAACCTCGACAAGCAGGGTTACCACCTGCAAATGCCACCGGCCGAGGACGAGTACATCGAACATTTGCCGGAAGAGTTATTGCGACGCAACGACCCTATGTGATCGGCAGACAGGCTCTGTTCAGAGTCTTGATGAAACACTGGAATGATTTTGGCGATGGTCGCGCTGGCAGGGCGAAGCTCTGCCGGCGGCCGTCTGCACTGTTTTTGAAAGGTTTGATGCATGCGCGTTCTGATTGCTGAACACGACCACCCGGTGTACGCCCGCCTGTTGCGGGAGGCCGCGCCTGATCTGGAAGTCTTGACCAGTGGCGACTCTGCCGAACTGGCCCGACAGGCTGCCGATTGCCCGATCTGGCTCGGCCAGCCTGATTTACTGGCGACTTTGCTGCGCCAGGGTCACCAACCACAATGGCTGCAATCGACATGGGCTGGCATTACGCCGCTGCTGGCGGACGGCCTGCCGCGGCACTACCGCCTGACCCGCGCCGTGGGGATTTTTGGCCAGGTGATGGCCGAGTATGTGCTCACCTACATGCTGGGCCATGAGCGCGAAGTGCTGGCGCGGTTGGTCAGCCAGGTCGAACGCAAATGGGACAGTCGCCATGGTCAGAGCCTGGCGGGGCGCAAGGTGCTGATTGTCGGCACGGGTGACATCGGCCAGACCGTTGCGCAGTTCCTGATGCCGTTTGGCGTTGAACTGTATGGCATTGCCAGCAGTGCCCGGGAGCAGGCGCCATTTGTCGAAGTCGGCACGATGGCGGATTTGCCGCGCTTGGTCGGTGAAGTGGATTATGTAATCAATCTGCTGCCAAACACCCCAAACACCCACGATATCTACGATGCGGCGCTGTTCAGGCAGTTCAAGCCAACCGGACTGTTCATCAATGTCGGGCGTGGCGTTGCGGTGGTCGATGCTGATCTGGTGGAAGCATTGAAAGAAGGTCATCTGGCAGGTGCGGTGATTGACGTCTGCCGCCAGGAGCCACTGCCGCAGCGCCATCCGTTCTGGACAGCCTGGGGTCTGTTGCTGACGGGACACAGTTCGGCACCGACTTCGCCATCGTTGATGGTCAAACTGTTTGTCGAGAACCTGCGGGCCTATCAGGCGGGCGAGGCATTGCGCGGGGAAGTGGATTTCAATCGCGGGTATTGAGCCCAGTGCGATCAAAACTGTAGGAGCGAGCCTGCTCGCGATGGACGGGAACGATAACGTGCCCTGTCTGAATGATCGCGGCGTCTGGGCATTCTTCGCCAGCAGGCTGGCTCCTACAGGTACAACGGTGCCCTCATTTAGAGGGAGAAATCGCCTTCAGTGGCCAGTTCGCTCAACGGACGACGCGGGATTGGCTCTTCACGGGCTTGCAGGTACTCGGCCAGGGTGGCCTTGTCGCCCAGCTTGCCGACTGCCACGGCCGCGTGCAGGGCATAGCCTTCAGGAATGTTCAGCTCCTTGCGGGTCAGTTCCTGGTCGAAACCGGCCATGCCGTGAGTGTGCCAGCCACTCAGGCTCGCTTGCAGCGCCAGGTGGCCCCAGGCCGAACCGGTGTCGAAGGTATGCCACAGCGCCGGGGTTTCTTCAGTGGCGCCAGGTACCGCGAAAGTGGTTTTCGAAATCACGATGACCAGTGCCGAGGCGTGTTGCGCCCAGCTTCGGTTGAACTCGTTCAACAGGCCCAGATAGCGTTCCCAGTTTGGCGTATCGCGACGCGCGTAAAGAAAGCGCCAAGGCTGCGAGTTGTACGCCGACGGTGCCCAGCGGGCGGCTTCGAAGAAGCTCAGCAGGGTTTCTTCTGGAATGGCCTCGCCGGTAAAGGCGCGGGGCGACCAGCGATCGGTGAACTGAGGGTGAATGGCGTAATCGGCAACGCGTGGATTTGCACTCATCAAGAGATTCCTTGTGACATTTGAACATCGGGGCGACGCAAAACCCTACTTGGCGCCGCCAAAACTGACAAGCGCGTTCTACCGACAGTCGCCAATGCTTGGCCCGCAGGGCTGCGGGCACTAGACTGGCGGCCTTTTCATCACCTGATGTCGATGCTCGAACCATGGCCGCCAAAGTAGAACCGTTCTGGAAACGCAAAACCCTCGATCAACTCGATCAAGAGGAATGGGAATCGCTGTGCGACGGTTGTGGCCTGTGCTGCCTGCAAAAGCTTGAAGATGAAGACGACAACAGCGTCTATTACACGCGCATCGCCTGCAAACTGCTGGACTTGAAAACCTGCCAGTGCACCGATTACCCGAACCGTCGCGACTCCGTACCCGATTGCATCCAGCTCACGCCCGGCAAGGCTGACGAGTTCAAGTGGCTGCCACCGACCTGCGGTTATCGCCTGGTCAGCGAAGGCAAGGATTTGCCACTCTGGCATCACCTGGTCTGTGGTGATCGCGACGCAGTGCACCACGAGCGTATTTCCCAGTCCGGACGCATGCTCGCCGAAGGCAGCGTGCCGGAAGATGATTGGGAAGATCACCTGATTTTCCGCGCGGGTTAAGCGAACTGCGAGTCAACGGTTTCACCAAGGAGTGTGTATGGCTGTGGGGTGGCAGCGGGCGCTGATCGCAGGAATATGGCTATTGAGTTCGCCGGTGTGGGCGGCGAAGAAGGTCGATCTGGATTACCACGTGCTGCTGTTACCGCACAGTGATCAGGCGCAAGTGCGCTTGACCCTGGCCCAGGGCTCGGCGGTACGCAGCCTGGATTTCGCCCTCGGCGACGGCAGCCGTTACAGCGATTTCAAGGCCGACGGTCAATGGCAGCTCACACCCGGCAAGCAGGCCCGCGGCATCTGGCGCCCGGCGTCGGACAAGGCCAGCCTGACCTATCGCGTGCGTATCAGCCATGGCCGCAAAAGCGCCAGCTTCGATACACGCATGACACCGAGTTGGGCGTTGATGCGCGGCGACGATCTGGTGCCCGCCGCCAGGCTTGATCAGCAAGACGGGATCGAACTGGTTTCACGCCTTGAGTTTGAGTTGCCCAATGGCTGGAAAAGCGTCGAGACGGCCTGGCCGCGAATCGGCAAGAACAAGTTCCGCATCGACAACGTTTCCCGTCTGTTCGACCGGCCCACGGGCTGGATGCTTGCGGGCAACCTTGGCAGCCGCCGCACCCGGCTCGGTGAAACCGAAGTCACGGTGACGTCCCCGCAAGGCCAGGGCATGCGGCGAATGGATGTACTGACGCTGCTGACGTTTGTCTGGCCGCAAGTCCAAGCTGTGTTTCCTCGGCACCCCACCAAGTTATTGATTGTGGGTGCCAACGAACCGATGTGGCGCGGCAGCGTGGCGGCGCATGAGTCGATCTACTTCAACAGTCGCTTGCCACTGGTCAGCGAAAGCGGCGGCAGCGCGCTGGTGCGTGAACTGGCCCAGGTGTTCGGTCGGATCAATGACTCACAGCGCAGTGACTGGATCAGCGAAGGATTTGCCGAGTACTACGCCATTGAATTGCTGCGCCGCGCCGGCGGCATGAGCGATGAGCGGTTCGAGAGCCTGCATGGAAAACTGCTCAAGTCTGGCCAGAAGGTCACGACATTGCGCGGGGAGCAGGTCAATCCGGCGCAAGTGGCCAGGGCAGTGGTGTTGTTGCAGGATCTGGACCGCGAGATTCGCCTGAAGACGCGCAACAAGCGTTCGCTGGATGATGTGGTGCGCGGAGCGATGCGGCTGGAAAGCATCGATACCAAGGTGTTCGTGCAGCTCAGTGAGAGCGTACTTGGTGAGCCTTCCAGGGTGTTGGATAGCGAGTTGCTTCGGTAAAGATCAAAAGACGCAGCCTGCCGCAGTTCCTGCAAATGAGCTGTGCAGGAGCGGCAACAGGCTGCGATCTTGTGATTTTCAGGCTTTCGGCGACTTCAACGAATCATTGCCGGTGACCGTAGCGGTTTTGGTCGCCGCTTCGGCATTGGCCTTCAGCGTCTTCAACTCTTCACCGGCACGCTGGATTCTTGCCCGCACGTTGTCCATGTCCTGACGACTTTTTTCCAGCAGGCTTTTGGCCGAGCTGTGGCCGGTGATGCCACGGGCCAGGGCCACGCCGCCGATAGCCACCTGGATCAGGCCAAAGATGCCGCCGCGCCGCAGACCCTTGCCGACCATTACCACGCCCCCGGCCAGCGAGCCGATGCGTTCCCAGCCCTGAACGTTTTGATCGGACGGGCTCTGGAAGGGGGTGGATTCGATGCGTTCTACGCGTTTGAGTTCGCTCATGATCTGTCTCCAGGCAGCAAGGACTGTTTCAGTAATCGATAGTTAAGCTGACTGCGCAGGCGTGCCGCTTGTTCCATCGAATGTGCGGCAACTCAGCGGAATTTTGGTCCCGAACGAGTATTGAGACCTTTGGCCATGCGGTCGTAGAGCACGACGTTGACCGTAGCGGCCAGGTTCATGCAGCCGGTGGTCGGGATGTAGACCACGTCTTCGCACCAGTCGCGAATTTCCTTATCCAGCGAACCGTCTTCCGGGCCGAAGATGTACAGCGCGCGGTCCGGGTGGGTGTACTCGGGCAGCGGACGGGCGCCCTCGACCAGTTCCACGGCGACCGGAACGCAATTGAGGGGCAGGATTTTCTTCAGGTCATCGATGCCGATCAGTGGGATGTCGTAATGGACGCGCTTGGTATCGGTGACGAAATCGGCGGCCCGTTCATAACGCTTGCCGGTGTAGAACACCGACGCCACGCCATAGCAACCAGCGGCGCGCATCACGGAGCCGACATTCTCCGGTGATTTGGGGTTGAACAAACCAATGCAGCTGTACCGTTTGTCTGCCACGAGCGGGGTGCCTTTTGCGAAAAAAGCGCGATTATACGGGGATTGGGGGAGGGGTGGTCAGTGATCGTTCCCACGCTCCGCGTGGGAATGCATCCCGTGACGCTCTGCGTCACATTCAGAAGCGGAACGCGGAGCGTCCCTGGCGGCATTCCCACGCAGAGCGTGGGAACGATCAGTGCAAGACCTTCAGTCTTCTTTCTTCATCAAGCCGGCCAGCGCGGCAAACGGGTTATGCGTGGCCTTGGCGATTTTCGGCGTGCTCAGCGAACCTTCGCCGAAGTATTGCTGGTCGGTATAACGCGAGTGCTCGTTATCGTGGCAGTACAGGCACAACAACTCCCAGTTCGAGCCGTCCTGTGGATTGTTGTCATGGTTGTGGTCGCGGTGGTGCACGGTCAGTTCGCTCAGGCGCTTGCCGGAGAACTCACGGGCGCAGCGCCCGCACACGTGCGGATACATCTTCAGGGCTTTGTCACGGTAGCCCATTTCCTTGTCGCGCTGATTGTCGGCAAGGATGCGATCGAGCTTCGACGTGTTGGTTGGGGTGGACGAACTCATGGGTTCACCTTTGTAGAAAGACTAATGACGGTTATGCAGCCAGTTTAGCTCAGCCCTTGAGCTTCTCGGCAATCCAGATGGTATGGCGGGTGCCCTTGTTGCCGTGGGCAAAGACTTGCACTTCCTCGGCCTTGAACCCGGCTTTTTTCAGTTTGTCGGAAAACTGCCGGTCGGCGCTGGCTGACCAGACTGCCAGCACGCCTTTGGGGCGCAGGGCTTTGGCGCAGGCGCTGAGGCCGCCGGCGGAATAGAGCCAGCTATTGGCCCGCTGGGTCAGGCCTTCGGGGCCGTTGTCGACGTCGAGCATGATCGCGTCGAAGCCCTGCGGCTCGGCTTGCAGCACTTTGGCCACGTCTTCCATGCGCACGACAGTGCGCGGGTCCAGTAGCGGGTTGCCGGCTTTCTCGCCCAAAGGGCCACGGTTCCACTCCACCACGCCGGGTACCAATTCGGCGACCACCACTTCAGCGCTCTTGCCCAGGTGCTTGAGTGCCGAGGCAAGGGTGAAACCCATGCCCAGGCCACCGATCAACACCCGTGAATTCGGACGACCGGCGACCTTGCGGCAAGGGATTTCGGCCAAAGCATCTTCAGATCCGTGCATTCGCGTGTTCATCAACTGCCCGCCGTCGCCGCCCTGGATCTTGATGACGAAATCCTCGCCATACTCGAACAGGCACAGGGCGCCGCCGTTCTCGGGAATGGGGGCGGTATCGAGCAGAACGAAACGTTTCATGGGGCTCACTTGAGGAAAAATGGCAGCACAGGGGAAGGCAAACCGACGCAGTTGGGAGTAGCCTGCAAATGACAACAAGGCCAACGGAGCCATTGATGAAGCGCACCATTCTAACGGTCATTGCCATGGCCGCGCTCTCGATTACTGCAGTGCAGGCCCAACCGCTGCAATCTCTGCCTGTCAGCCCTGCACCCATGCCCGGTTCACCGGGTACCGCGACGCCTACGCCGTATCCGCAAATCAGCCCGGCGCCTTTGCCCAAAGTGGGTCCGGGCAGCGGCGGTCCGCCGTTGGTGCCGATCGAAAGGCCGAGCCCGCCGATCAAGGATCAGCCGTTGCCTGGCATTGAGACAAACCCGCCGAAAGCCAAGTCGCCCGGTGGTTAGACCTGCTGTGTCAGCAGTTGCCCGTCAGCCATGCGCAGGCGTTTGGAAAGGGAGACGGCGAGGGCGCGGATGATCTTGGCGGCGATTTTCGGGGCGTCGTTGAGCATTTTTTCCAGCGAGTCCTTGCCCAGGTTCAGCAACTGACAGTTGCTCGCGGCCACACAACTGGCAGAGCGCCGCTCTCCGTCGAGTACGGCCATTTCGCCGAACGAACGACCGCTGCGCAACGTGGCGATGGTCACCTGCTGGCCGTCACTGGTGGTTTTCCGCACGGCCACCTGGCCGGTGTGGATGATGCACATGAACGTGCCGGCATCACCCTCGTGGAATATCTCTTCGCCCTCGGTAATGGTGCTGATGCTGAAATAGCCCGAAGCCGCGGCGAAGTCGGCTGGAAACAGCTGATTGAACAGGCCGCAGTCCATCAGCCAGTCGCGGATTTCGTTGTTCAGTAAGGTCGGTTCTGACATGTCGTGCGGTCTTTTTTGTTGTGTCTGTTCCGGGTTTCACATTGCCCTGTAGGAGCAAAGCTTGCTCGCGATGAGGCCGCCACATTCAATATCAATGTTGAATGAGTCGCCGCCATCGCGAGCAAGCTGTGCTCCTACAGCGGACGGTGTTCTGTCGGCTTCCGGTGTCCGGAATTAAGACCGGTTCATCAGGCCAAGTTCCTCAGGCAACGCCCAAAACCTTGAACAAAAATGCATATTCGAGTGCTACGTCACGCAATCCCTGGTATCGGCCACTCATTCCACCATGGCCGGCGCCCAGTTCGGTCTTGAGCAGCAGGGGGTTGGTGTCGGTTTTCATCGTGCGCAATTTCGCCACCCACTTGGCCGCTTCCCAATATTGCACGCGACTGTCGTTGTACCCGGCGATGACCAGCATGGCCGGATAGGCTTGCGCCTTGACGTTTTCGTACGGGGCGTAGGCCTTGAGTCGATCATAGACATCCGGCTCCTGCGGGTTGCCCCACTCATCGTATTCGGTGACGGTCAGCGGCAGGTCCGGGTCGAGCATGGTGTTGAGCACGTCGACGAACGGCACTTCTGCAATCGCCGCACCGAACAGCTCCGGGCGTTGATTGAGCACCGCGCCGATCAACAGGCCACCGGCGCTGCCGCCACTGATCGCCAGTTGCGGTGCACGGGTGAATCCATTGGCGATCAAGTGCTCGGCACAGGCAATAAAGTCGCTGAAGGTGTTTTGCTTGTGTTCCTGTTTGCCTGCGCGATACCAGGCTTCACCCAATTCGCCACCGCCGCGCACGTGGGCGATGGCAAACGCCATGCCGCGATCGAGCAAGCTCAGGCGCGCGTGGGAGAACCAAGGGTCGAGGCTTTCGCCATAGGCGCCGTAGCCGTACAGATACAGTGGCACCGGTTTGCCCAGCGCTTCGCGCTTGATCACCAGGCTGATCGGTACCTGCGTGCCGTCGGGGGCGGTAGCCCACAGACGCTGGCTGACGTAGGCGTCGGCATCGAACGGACCGAGCACCGGGGTTTGCTTGAGCACTTGCTGTTCGCCGTTGCTCAATTGCAATTGGCGGATCTGTGCCGGACGGTTCAGTGCTTCATAACGCAGGCGAATCCGTTCACTGACGAACTCCAGGCTGTTCTGCACATGCAGGCTGTACGCCGCGTCCGGCAGCTGCACCCGGTAGCTCGGCAAATCCTGCGGGTGAACTTCGATGATGGGCAGGCCACCTTCACGCAGGCTCAGGGTCATGGCACTCGCGTTGAGGCTCATGCCGTCGATCATCACCGTGTCACTGTGGGGGATCAGGAGCTGCCATTGGGCCTCGATCGGTGCCACGCCGGTATCGACAGCGGTGTACAACGCGAAGTTGATGCCGTCGCGGTTGGTGCGGATGAACCAGGTCCATTGGCCATCGAGTGCGCCATGGTCGACGTCGTACTCGTGGTCTTCGACCCTCGGCGCAATACAGGCAAAGGCCTGTTGTGGCTGGTTGGCGTCGAGCACCCAGACTTCGCTGGTAGTCTTGCTGCCCACGGACAGCAGCAACTGCTGTTCAGAGCTGGCGCGGTAGCAATGCATGAAGAAGCGGCCGTCCGGTTCATGGAACACTTCTTCGGCCGCCGTGCCGTCCAGGCGATAGCGGTACAGCTTGTGCGGGCGGTGGGTGTCGTCCAGTTCGCCGAAGAACAGCGTCAGGCTGTCGTTGGCCCAGGTCATGCTGCCGTCGCAGTCCTGGAACTCCAGTTCGCTGACACGTCCGTCGGACAATTCCTTCACGAACAGCGTGTAAATCTCATCGCCAGTGGCGTCGACACTGTAGGCCAGGCGTTGGTGGTCCGGGCTGATGCTGAACGCGCCGAGGGAAAAGAAACCGCCGTTGGCCAGCACGTTCGGGTCCAGCAGCAGTTGTTCCCGGCTTTCGTCGAGGGTCAGGCTGTCGTCGGCCGGACGCGGGCAGCGGTAATGACGGGCGTATTCATCGCCCGCCGTGGTGCGCGTGTAATACAGGTATGGTCCCCATGGCGAGGGCAGGGACAGGTCGGTTTCAAGAATCCGTCCCTTGATCTCTTCAAACAGAGTTTCACGCAGTTCGGCCTGATCGGCGGTTTGCGCTTGCTGATAGCTGTTTTCAGCCTTTAGGTAGTCGAGCACCGCATCGGTGTCGCGCTCCTGCAGCCAGGCATACGGGTCGGCGCCTTCGGCCTTGTGGGCGATCGGGGCGTCGCAAATGTTGGCGGATATGGGCATGAAGGGCTCTCGAACAATGTACGAAATGGTCGACGCCATCAGCGGGGCAGCCTGACGGGCGAAAAGCCGTTATCATAAGCGCCTCTTTGCCTGCCTTGCCATGGACACCATGACCGAGAACGACTATCTGATCGCTTGGGGCCTCTACGCCTTTGCCGCTTTGGGCTGCCTGTTGGTGTGGATGCGCATTACCCGCTGGATGTGGCGCTGGCTGCGTGAGCCGCTGCGGTTGCTGGTGGCGGTGCTGTTGTTCAGCCCGACGATTATTGACCCGGTGAAGGAAAAAGTCGCCCCGGCCATCGCCATTACCGCCCTGGACCTGCTGTTCAAGGTCGGCAACAACGCCTGGCGGGCCATCTCCGATCTGTTCATGTACGGCATGATCGCCTTCGGTCTCTACCTGGTCTTCGTGGCAATCCGCTTCGCCATCGAACGTGGAGCAAACGCTCGCAAGGAACAGGCTGCCGCCGCCAAAGCCGCCGCCCGTGCCGATGATCCGGAAGAAGAGGAGCATCCTTTTGGTGGTGCTGGCGATGATCGTTACGGCCGTCCACCTGTGCCGAGCAATCCCCAGCGCATGCGGGTCGAACCTCGCCTGTAACCTTGCCCCCTGCCATTGAGCGAGAGTCCGAGCATGTGTGAGTTATTGGGCATGAGCGCCAATGTCCCGACCGATATCGTGTTCAGCTTCACCGGGCTGATGCAGCGCGGCGGGCGCACCGGTCCGCACCGTGACGGCTGGGGCATCGCCTTCTATGAAGGTCGCGGCTTGCGGCTGTTCCAGGACCCGGCCGCGAGTTGCGAGTCGGAAGTGGCGAATCTGGTGCAGCGCTACCCGATCAAGAGCGAAGTGGTGATCGGCCATATTCGTCAGGCCAACGTCGGCAAGGTCTGCCTGTCCAACACGCACCCGTTCGTCCGTGAACTGTGGGGCCGCAACTGGTGTTTCGCGCATAACGGCCAACTGGCGGATTTTCAGCCGACGGCCAGTTTCTATCGCCCCGTGGGTGATACCGACAGCGAAGCGGCGTTCTGCGATTTGCTCAACCGCGTACGTGCGGCGTTCCCCGAGCCGGTCGACGTCGAAGCGTTGTTGCCGGATCTGGTGGCTGCGTGCGCCGAATACCGTAGCAAAGGCGTGTTCAACTGCCTGCTCAGCGATGGCGACTGGTTGTTCTGTTATTGCTCGACCAAGCTGGCACAGATCACCCGGCGCGCCCCGTTTGGCCCGGCACGCTTGAAGGATGTCGATGTGATCGTCGACTTCCAGGCTGAAACCACTCCCAACGACGTGGTGACGGTGATCGCTACCGAACCGTTGACCGAAAACGAAACCTGGACCCGTTACGAACCGGGTCAATGGAGCCTGTGGCGACGCGGTGAATGCGTCAGTCAGGGCCAGACCTCATAAGGATCCGATACCCATGTTGCTCAGTTATCTACGGCTGGTGTTGTTCGCGGCGGGACTGTTGATCGGTGTCCAGGTGCCGGGGTTCATCAACGATTACGCCAAGCGGGTCGAAGCGCACCTGATTGAAGCTCAGGCCGGGTTGAGCGGCTTCCAGAACACCGCCAATCAGTTTTTCAAGGGCGATATGCAGGCGCTGGTGGCGCATTACCGTGCCAGTGAAGACCCGATCTTTCGCAGCGATGCCGACAGCCTGGGAAACCTGCTGAGCCGTCAGGTTGCGCTGGATAAACAGTTCCAGGCGATGCAAGGCCCGTGGTACATCCGGTTCCTGCAAGTGGTGCTGGCGGCCGACCCGGATATCCGCAAGGAAACCTGGAATGGCTACAGCTACCAGATCCTGCTGACCCCGGAAGCGATGATCTGGGGCATGAGCGGTGCGTTGCTGCTGTCGTTCGGCATCGAGTGCCTGTTTCGCCTGATCGACTGGGTGGTGCTGGGCGGCAAACGCCTGCGCCAGAGCCGGCCGATTGAAGAGCGGGATTTACGCGGACTTTGACAGATCGTTCCCACGCTCTGCGTGGGAATGCCTCAACGGACGCTCCGCGTTCGGCTCTAATGGGACGCGGAGCGTCCCGGGTTGCATTCCCACGCGGAGCGTGGGAACGATCATCCGCTGGCCAAAACGATGTAATTCTCACCCACCTTCCGTGCATACCCCTCCAGCACCTGCTGACACAGCGCCACAATCTCTTCGGCCCACTCCACGCCCACGCGCCACGACACCACCACCTGTAAGTCCGGTGGGCGTTGATCGATGTCGAGCAAGGTCAGTTCTCCGCGCGCCAGTTCCTCGGCCACCAGTACCGGGGGCAACGCGCCAATTCCAAACCCGTCCCGAAGCAACCGGGTAATTGCCGACACCGAATTCACGCAGTTCAGTCGCGGTGCGGCCACTCCATTGGCCTGCATCAGGGCAAGCACTTCCTGATGCGGGTGGGAGTTCTTCGAGTAGGTGATGATCCGTTCATTCGCCAGGTCGGCAATGCCCGAATACGCGCGGTTATAGAGGGAGTTACTGGCAGCGATCCAGCCCATCGGGTGGCTCGCCAGTTCTAGGCTGCGCACGCTTTCCTGACGCAACAGGTCGGTCTGCAGGATCACATCGAGGAAGCCTTTTTGCAGCTGATCGCAGAGGTTCAGCGAGGTATCGGCCACCAGCTCGATTTCCACCAGCGGATAGTGATCGGTCATCTGCGCCACCAACGGGCTGAGCCACGTGTGGATCACGGTGTCCATCACGCCGATGCGCACGCGCCCGGCCTTGCTCGAGCGGGTCTCGATCGACTGCTTGAGTGCCTGCATGGTGTCCATCATTTGCTCGGCGTAATCGAGCACTTTCAAGCCTTCGGGCGTCAGACTCACGCCGCGTGAATCACGCAGGAACAACTTCACCCCAAGTTCGCTTTCCAGCACGGCGATGCGACTGGAAATCGACGCCTGGGTGGTGAACAACTTGTCGGCGGTCAGGCGAAAACTCTTGAGTCGGGCGACCCAGACAAAGGTCTCGAGGAACTTCAGGTTCATGGGATAAAGATTTCTTATGCCTAAGGCAGGTTTTTATTAGTTGGACGCAGCACGGCAGGGCGCACAAAAATCTGGCCATCCGGTTCCCACGATAGGCGTCGTCGGGGCTCAGAACAATACCAATAAAATCAGCGCGGAGATTTGCCATGAGTGCGTCCGACACCCCCGCCATTGCGAAAGCCACGGCTCGCCCGGGACCTTTCGACTGGTATCGCAATATCAATCAGCAGGAACGCCGCACCTTCTGGAGCTGCAAGATCGGCTATGGCCTGGATGGCATGGACACCCAGATGCTCAGCTTCGTGGTGCCGACCCTGATTGCCATGTGGGGCATCACAACTGGCCAGGCCGGGTTGATTCACACCAGCACGTTGATTGCGTCCGCCATCGGTGGTTGGGTCGCGGGGATTCTCTCCGATCGGATCGGCCGGGTGCGAACGTTGCAACTGACCGTCCTGTGGTTTGCCTTCTTCACCTTCCTTTGCGGGTTCGCGCAGAACTACGAACAGCTGCTGATTGCCCGTACGTTGATGGGCTTCGGTTTCGGTGGCGAATGGACCGCGGGCGCGGTGTTGATCGGCGAGGTGATTCGCGCCAAGGACCGTGGCAAGGCCGTGGGCATGGTGCAATCGGGCTGGGCGCTGGGCTGGGGCCTGACCGCGATCCTGTACGCGCTGCTGTTCTCTGTATTGCCGCCGGAAGACGCCTGGCGCGCGCTGTTCATCCTCGGCATCGTGCCGGCGATTTTCGTGATTTTCGTCCGTCGCTTGGTGAAAGATCCGGAAATCTACCGCGAAGCCAAAGCCAGGCAGGAGCCAAGCAATCCGTCGAAGTTCTACGAGATCTTCGCTCCGGGCATACTGTTCACCACGATTCGCGCTTCGTTACTGACCACCGGCGCGCTGGGCGGTTATTACGCAATCACGTCCTGGCTGCCAACCTTCCTGAAAAACGAGCGCGGTCTGAGCGTGCTCAATACCAGCGGGTATCTGGCGATGGTGATCGTCGGGTCCTACGTCGGTTATGTCATCAGCGCGTACCTGACCGACATCCTCGGCCGCAAAAAGAACTTCATCCTGTTCGCTGTCGGCTCGTTCACCATCGTTTTGCTCTACACCCAATTGCCGGTCAGCAACGGCGTGATGCTGTGGCTGGGCTTTCCGCTGGGGTTCTTCGCCTCGGGGATTTTCAGTGGCATGGGCGCGTTCCTGACCGAATTGTTCCCTACGCGCATTCGCGGTTCCGGCCAGGGCTTTTGCTACAACATCGGTCGGGCGCTGGCGGCGTTGTTCCCGCTGCTGATCGGTCTGCTCAGCCAGACCGTGCCGCTGAGCGTGGGCATCGGCGCCTTTGCAGCAGTGTCCTACGGCGTGGTGATCCTTGCAGCCTTGAGCCTGCCGGAAACCCGTGGCAAGCAACTCGACGCTCAGTAACTGATAATCTGCGGACGTGTCATACGGATATGTCCCGCAGCCAAAAAGAACAAAGCCTACAGGAGTGTTCACCGTGAGCCGCCTGCTATTGAACTGCGACATCGGCGAGAGCTTCGGTAACTGGACCATGGGTCTGGACGCTGAGGTCATGCCTTTCATCGATTGCGCCAACATCGCCTGCGGCTTTCACGCGGGTGATCCGAGCATCATGCGCAAGACTGTCAGCCTCGCGCTCAGCCATGGCGTGCAGATCGGCGCCCATCCGGCCTATCAGGACCTGGTGGGGTTCGGCCGGCGCTCCATGGCCTACGCCACCCAGGAACTGCAGGATATTGTGCATTACCAGATCGGCGCGCTTGATGGCATCTGCCGGGCGCAGGGCGGACGCGTCAGTTACGTCAAGCCCCACGGTGCGATGTACAACGACATGATGGCCAATCCGGCGCAATTGCGTGCGGTGCTGCAAGCTGTGGCGTCCTATGACCGCGACCTGCCGTTGATGTTGATGGCCACCAGGGACAACAGCGCCGCGCAGCAACTGGGTGATGAATATGGCGTGACCCTGTGGTTCGAAGCCTTCGCTGACCGTGCCTACGACAGCGCCGGCATGCTGGTTTCGCGACAACTGCCGGGGGCGGTGCATCACGATCCGGAAAAAATCATCGGGCAGGCGCTGACCATTGCCCGTGGCGAACACCTCACCGCCAGCGATGGCAGCGCCTTGCACCTGCAGGCCAACACCCTCTGCGTGCACGGCGACAACGCCAGTTCGGTGGCCGCGGTGCAACGGATCCGCCAAGCCCTGAACCAGCAGAGCACGTCATGAAACTGCGGGTGGAAGTGGTCGCGCTGGATTGCCTGATGGTGCGCCTGTTCGATGAGATCGCAGAAGCCAACATGCCGTGGATGCTCGCCGCCAGCGAAAGTCTGCGGGCAGCGTTTGCCGGGCATCTGATCGATCTTGTGCCGTCCTATACAACGTTGATGGTGCATTACGACCTGACAGCATTGAGCCCGGCCCAGGCCCGTGAATTGATCGCCGAAGCGTTGATCGATCTGTCGCCCAACGCGCGCACTCGTGGCACCTGTCACGTGTTGCCGGTGTGGTACGACCTGAGTGTCGGCCCCGAGCTGAGGCTGTTGTCGCAACGCAGCGGCTTGGCAGTGGAGGAGGTGATCCGGCGTCACAGCGAGCGTGAGTATCAGGTGTTCGCCTTGGGCTTTGCCCCCGGCTTCGCTTTCATGGGGCTGGTGGAAGAGGTGCTGGCCGCACCGCGCCTGAACACCCCGCGCAAGAAAGTCGCCGCCGGCAGTGTCGGCATTGCCGAGCGACAAACGGCAGCCTATCCGGTGGTGTCGCCGGGTGGTTGGAATCTGATCGGCCGCACGCCCGCCCGATTGTTTGACCGCAACCGTGACGGCTACAGCCTGATGCAACCGGGCGATACGGTGCGCTTTGAAGCTGTAGGTCATGCCGAATTCATCAATCTGGGCGGGGACGATACGCCTCTGGAGGCCCAGGCATGAGCCAGTTGACGATTGAGGCGAGTACGCCGTTGTGTCTGTTGCAGGACGCCGGCCGTTTCGGTGTGCGGCATCTGGGCGTGACCCAGGGTGGCGCCGCCGATTGGCGTTCGATGTCCTGGGCCAATTGGTTGCTGGGTAACGCGCTGGATGCCGCGGTGATTGAAATCACCCTTGGCGGGTTCACTGTTGTGGCCGAAGAAGATTGTGTATTGGCGTTGGCCGGAGCGGACCTCGGTGCACGCATCAATGGTGAGGCGTTGGCCCCTTGGCGCAGTTTCCGGCTGAACAAAGGTCAGCGTTTGCAATTCACTCAGCCATTGCTCGGTGCGCGTGCCTATCTGGCCGCACCGGGCGGGTTCGATGCGCCGAAGGTGTTGGGCAGCAGCGCGACAGTGGTCCGTGAGGCGCTCGGCGGGCTGGACGGCATGGGCCACGCGCTGACCAAAGGCGCGAGTTTGAGCTATTCGGGCAATTCAGTGATGTTGTTGCGGGAATTGACCGCAGGCCAGCGGCCGGACCTGAGTCTCGAGGCTCCTTTGGACCTGGTCATCGGCGCGCAGATCGGCCAATTCAGCGGACAAAGCCTGTTCGATGCGTTCAACAACGCATGGAGCCTCGACAGCCGCGCCGACCGCATGGGCATTCGCCTGTTGGGCACGGCGTTGCAGTACCAGGGCAAACCGATGATCTCCGAAGGCATTCCGCTGGGGGCGGTCCAGGTACCGCCGGACGGGCAGCCGATTGTATTGCTCAATGACCGGCAGACCATTGGTGGGTATCCGCGATTGGGGGCGTTGACGCCGTTGGCGCTGGCACGATTGGCGCAGTGTCTGCCGGGGGGGCAGGTGCGGTTGAAGCCGGTGGTGCAGGAGGTGGCGCATCGGGAACAGGTCGAGTATTTACAGCGGTTTTTGAGCCGCTAAAAGCATCGCGGGCAAGCCCGCTCCCACAGGGTTGAACGTTGTTCACAAAATTTATGAACAACACAAATCATTGTGGGAGCGGGCTTGCCCGCGATGGCGTCAGACCAGGCAACACAAATCACTTGGAAAGAAACCGCATTCCTTCCTCCAACCCGCGCAAGGTCAGCGGATACATCTGGTCATCGATCAAGTCCCGCACAATATTGGTCGATGAGGTATAGCCCCAAGTGTCCTTCGGATACGGGTTGATCCAGATGAGTTTCTTGTACTTTTCCTTGAACCGCTGCATCCACACATAACCGGCTTCTTCGTTCCAGTGCTCGACACTGCCACCGGCCTGGGTGATTTCATACGGCGCCATGGCGGCGTCGCCGATGAAGATCACTTTGTAGTCGGCGCCGTACTTGTGCAGCAGGTCCATGGTCGAGGTGCGCTCGGACGTGCGGCGCATGTTGTTCTTCCACACCGATTCATAAATGAAGTTGTGGAAGTAGAAGTACTCCAGATGCTTGAACTCGGTCTTGCAGGCCGAGAACAGCTCTTCGCAGATCTTCACGTGCGCATCCATCGAACCGCCGATATCGAACAGCAGCAGCAACTTGACGGTGTTGCGCCGCTCCGGTCGCATCTGGATGTTCAGCAACCCCGCGTCCTTGGCGGTGTGGTCGATGGTGCCATCGATGTCCAGCTCTTCTGCCGCGCCCTGGCGAGCGAACTTGCGCAACCTTCGCAGGGCGACCTTGATGTTGCGGGTGCCCAACTCGACCGAATCGTCCAGGTTCTTGTATTCACGCTGGTCCCAGACCTTGGCCGCCTTGCCCTGGCGCTTGCCGGCGTCGCCGACCCGAATACCTTCCGGGTTGAAACCACCGGAACCGAACGGGCTGGTGCCACCGGTGCCGATCCATTTGTTGCCACCGGCATGGCGTTCCTTCTGTTCTTCCAGGCGTTTCTTGAACTCTTCGATCAGCTTGTCCAGGCCACCGAGGGACTGGATCGCGGCGCGCTCTTCATCGGTCAGCGAGCGCTCGAACTCCTTGCGCAGCCAGTCTTCCGGAATCAAGGCCTGCAGGTGGTCGTCGAGCTTTTCCAGGCCATTGAAGTAAGCACCGAAGGCCCGGTCGAACTTGTCGAAATGCTTTTCGTCCTTCACCAGGATCGCCCGGGACAAGTAGTAGAACTCGTCCATGTCGGCGAAGGTCACGCGCTGTTTCAGCGCGTTGATCAAGTCCAGCAGCTCGCGTACCGAGACCGGCACCTTGGCTGCGCGCATTTCATTGAAGAGATTGAGCAACATGGGTTGACGCCTGTTCAGTAGTGCTTAGCGGCTGCCGCGACGACTCATGAACGCCAGACGTTCAAGCAATTGCACGTCTTGTTCGTTCTTTACCAAGGCACCGGCCAGCGGCGGGATAGCCTTGGTCGGATCGCGTTCGCGCAGCACCGCTTCGCCGATGTTGTCGGCCATCAGCAGCTTCAACCAGTCCACCAGTTCGGAGGTCGATGGCTTCTTCTTCAGCCCCGGCACCTTGCGCACATCGAAGAACACATCCAGCGCTTCGCTGACCAGGTCTTTCTTGATGTCCGGGTAGTGCACGTCGACGATTTTCTGCAGGGTGCTGCGGTCCGGGAAGGCGATGTAGTGGAAGAAGCAGCGACGCAGGAAAGCGTCCGGCAGCTCTTTTTCGTTGTTGGAGGTAATGATGATGATCGGACGCTTTTTCGCCTTGATGGTCTCGTCGATCTCGTAAACGTAGAACTCCATCTTGTCGAGTTCTTGCAGCAGATCGTTAGGGAATTCGATGTCGGCCTTGTCAATTTCATCGATCAGCAGGATCACCCGTTCGTCGGACTCGAAGGCTTCCCAGAGCTTGCCTTTTTTCAGGTAATTACGGACGTCGTGGACCTTTTCGTTGCCCAGTTGCGAGTCGCGCAGACGGCTCACCGCGTCGTACTCGTAAAGGCCTTGATGAGCCTTGGTGGTGGATTTGATGTGCCAGGTGATCAGCTTGGCGCCAAAGGATTCGGCCAGTTGTTCGGCGAGCATGGTCTTGCCGGTGCCCGGTTCGCCCTTGACCAGCAATGGCCGCTCCAGGGTGATGGCGGCGTTGACCGCCAGCTTCAGGTCATCGGTGGCGACGTAGGCCTGGGTGCCTTCGAACTTCATCTGCTAATCCTCGAACGGTAACGCCGACCTGAAGAGGCAGGGCGGGGCGCAATAAAATAGTCAGCCCCGACTATAACGCGCTGCCCGGTCGACTGTGAACGCAGACGGCTTATTCAGTCTCTGAATGGAGCGTCACATCTTGACTCAGTCTCGGCGGCTGGCCAGTATTGAGCTATCGCCACAATGGCGATAGCTTGCGATGCATGTCTACCAAATATCGGTTTCGAGATACCTATCGCATTCAGTTGCGCGAAAAGGATCATCCGCCACCTCACGTCCACCTGGTCGGTGGCGGGCTGGATGTGATGTTGAGCCTGGAAACCATCGAAGTGATGGCGGGCAAGGCACCGCCGCTGATTATCAAGGAGGCGCAGCAATGGGTCAGGGCTCATCAGGCGCAATTGCTGGAGGATTGGAAACAATGTTACCCATGAAACGACCACGATTGTCGGCGGTTCAGGCTTTGCCGGATTACCGGATGGCCCTGACCTTCATTGACGGTCAGCAATTGATTCTGGATTTGAGCCAAGACCTGCAAGCCTTTGCGGGGCTACAACCGCTGTTGGGAAGTGCTTTTGAACAGGTCGTGCTGGGGGATGACGGCTGGTTCGTCGAATGGCCCGAGCAGGACATCCAGATTGGCGCCGATACCTTGTATCTGGATGCTCTCGCGCAAAATGCGTCGGATGAAAATACCCGCATTTTTATCGACTGGCGTGCACGCACCGGCTTGTCACTCAATCAGGCCGCCGAGGCACTGGGAGTTAGCAGCCGCAGTATCAGCCGCTACAGCAGCGGTCGCGAGGCGGTGCCACGTTCTCTGGCCTTGGCGTGTCTGGGCTGGGATTATTTGCAACTGCAATCGAAAAGCCCCAGGGCAGCCGAGGAAAACGGCCGCTACATCGTCACGCGTAAGCGTTAATCGCTATCCGGCTTCGATCGCTCGTAGCGCGCATTGAATGCCTGGATGAAACCATTGCGCAAAATCTGCAAAAACGCTTCGAAAGCGCTGATATCTTGCTGGTGCACGCTGCCGCTGAGTTCGACCCGGGTGGCGAACTGGTTTTTACCCTGATTCTTCAGCACGGTTTCGGTACCGCCCACCAGCGCTTCCCAGACTGATCGGAACAGGCCTTTTTTTTCGTTTTCCACGTCTTGTTGCCAGTTGAATACATCGACGTCGCGCAACAGCGGCTTTATGTAGCCCTTGAGCCGGCCTTTGTTCGCTTCGGCTTCGATCACCACATCGCCATGGCCGGCATTGAAGTCGAACTTGCCATAGGCAGAAGCAAAGTCATTCATGCGTTTGAGCTCGATTTTCCTGGCTCGCATGCGGAATTCAAACTCCTCGAAATTGCTCATTGGATCGAAGGTCGCAGTGGTTTCAAGCGGTGCGTGCCCCAGCAGCAACGCCTTGCCTTCGAACCGTGCGTCGCGTTTGCCTTCGGTGTCGACCACGTTGGTCAGGTTGAAAATGCTCGCGTCGACATTGGTGGCATTCATGTTCACCGGAGGTTTTGAATTGAAGTTACGGAAACTGATTTTGCCGTCCCGGATCCGCACTTCGTTCAAGGTGATGGGCAACAGTTTGCCCAGCTGCGCCCGCCAGTCGGTGCCCTGGCCGGTCTGAGAGTTCTTTTTGTTGGCGCCACCGTCGACGAAGTTCACTTCGGGTTTGATGAACTGGACTTCGGCGACGACCGCATGGTCGTGCCAGAGCGAGTGCCAGCTGACAGAGAGGTCGATCAACGGCGCATTGACGAAGGGTACCGGTACCTTGCCATCGACCTTGACGATTTTCAGCCCGTTGATTTTGTAGGCGCCACGCCACAAGGCCAGGTCCACGTCGGTAATCTGGCCGCGATAATCACCCATGTCTGCCAACCGGTCGTTCAAGTAGTCACGCACCAGGTAGGGCAGTGCGAAATGCAGGGCAATCAGCAGCACAACAAGGCCGGCGAGGGTCCATAGCGGCCAGCTGTATCGACGTTTCATAGTGGCAAATCTCTGGCGATCTAAAGCCATTGACTGCACTGGCGTCTGGACGTTCGACCCGACTGGACGCCTACCGGCAAGAGGCTTACCTTGATGCCCTATTTCAATGCTGTCGTAAGGACCCAGCCATGAGCCGTATTTTTGCTGACAACGCCCATTCCATCGGCAATACGCCGCTGGTTCAAATCAACCGTATTGCCCCTCGCGGTGTGACCATCCTGGCCAAGATCGAAGGGCGAAACCCCGGTTACTCGGTCAAATGCCGGATTGGCGCCAACATGATCTGGGATGCCGAAGGCACCGGCAAACTCAAGCCGGGCATGACCATTGTCGAACCGACTTCCGGTAACACCGGTATTGGCCTGGCATTTGTCGCCGCCGCGCGGGGCTACAAACTGATGCTGACCATGCCGGCATCCATGAGCATCGAACGCCGCAAGGTGCTCAAGGCACTGGGGGCCGAACTGGTACTGACCGAGCCGGCCAAAGGCATGAAGGGTGCCATTGAAAAGGCCGGGGAAATCGTCGCGAGCGATCCGTCCACGTATTTCATGCCGGCACAATTCGATAACCCGGCAAACCCGGCCATCCATGAAAAAACCACCGGTCCGGAAATCTGGAATGACACGGATGGCGCGGTGGATGTTCTGGTGGCAGGTGTAGGAACCGGTGGAACCATTACCGGTGTGTCGCGGTATATCAAGAATACCCAGGGCAAACCGATTCTCTCGGTGGCGGTCGAACCGGTCGTTTCGCCGGTGATCACTCAGTTGATGGCCGGTCAGGAAATCAAGCCGAGCCCGCACAAGATCCAGGGAATTGGTGCCGGTTTCGTGCCGAAGAACCTCGACTTGTCGATGGTTGATCGCGTCGAGCTGGTCAGCGACGAAGAGTCCAAGGCCATGGCCCTGCGTCTGATGCAGGAGGAAGGCATTCTGTGCGGTATCTCCTGCGGTGCGGCGATGGCGGTAGCGGTGAGGTTGGCCGAAACCCCGGAAATGCAGGGCAAAACCATCGTGGTGATCCTGCCGGACTCTGGGGAGCGCTACTTGTCGAGCATGTTGTTCAGCGATCTGTTTACCGACCAGGAGAACCAGCAGTAAACCGCTTTCGTTCGGGTGAGGATGGAGAAGGGGCATAGGCCTTCTCCATCGAGGCTGATGGTCGTCAGCCAGCGTTCAGGCCCTGCGTGTTAACAAGTGCTTTGTTGCGTAATCGTTAACACTGAATGTCGGGGCCGGCGGGTTTTTCCCTTGGTTGGTCATGTTTATCATGCCAGCAGCAACGTCGGGTAAATGGCGTTGTGTAACGTGTCTGTCACCAAGGAGCTGTTGATGACCTTTTCCTTTGCCGCGAAGGCGTCGTTGTTGCTGCTGTTTCTGGGCAGTACCCTCTATGTGCATTTACGTGGCAAGGCGCGTTTGCCGGTCCTGCGCCAGTTCGTCAACCACTCGGCCCTCTTTGCCCCTTATAACGCCCTGATGTATCTGTTTTCCAGCGTGCCTTCGAAACCTTATCTGGACCGCAGCCGGTTTCCCGAGCTGGATTGTCTCAAGGACAACTGGGAAGTCATTCGCGACGAAGCGATGGACCTGTTCGACGAGGGTTACATCCGCGCTGCGGAGAAAAACAACGACGCCGGATTTGGATCGTTCTTCAAGAAAGGCTGGAAGCGTTTCTATCTCAAGTGGTACGACAAACCATTACCTTCGGCAGAGCTGCTATGTCCGAAAACAGTGGAACTGGTCAGCAGCATTCCCAACGTCAAGGGCGCGATGTTTGCGCTTCTGCCAGGCGGCAGTCACCTCAACCCGCACCGTGATCCATTCGCCGGTTCCCTGCGTTATCACCTGGGCCTGTCAACCCCGAACTCCGATGACTGCCGCATCTTCGTCGACGGTCAGGAGTACGCCTGGCGCGACGGTGAGGACGTGATGTTCGACGAGACTTATGTGCATTGGGTGAAGAACGAGACCGACAAGACTCGCGTCATCCTGTTCTGCGATATCGAGCGACCGTTAAGCAACCGATTGATGACCCGCATCAACCGTTCGATCAGTGCTTTTCTGGGCCGCGCCACCGCGCCGCAGAACCTCGATGACGAACGGGTAGGCGGTATCAATCAGGCGTATGCCTGGAGCAAGCGCTTCAGCGACACATTCAGCGGGGCAGTCAAACAGTGGAAACGCGGTAATCCCAAGGCCTACCGAGCCTTGCGCCCGGTGTTGGTGGTGGTGGTGCTGATGGTGTTGGGGTACTGGTTGTTCGGGTGATTGCCTGCATCACAAAAACTCGGATGTAGCATAGGCCCGGCACTAGGCGCCGGGCCTTTTTCATTTGCTCAACGCATGCTCGGCCCTTACCGAATTCATGAACGCCTGCATCGCCGATGACTGGATGCGATGACGTCGTGTGATCAATCCATACGGTGGCAAGCGTGCTTCGAATTTGATCGGCAACACAGCCAGCAAGTCGCGGCCGGGATAATCCTCGACCACCGACAGCGGTGTGACGCCGAGCATGTCGGTTTGTTGAATCAACGACAGTAAGGTCATGATCGAGGTGGTTTCGACGATGCTGCTCGGGATGTCGACCCGGGCGTTGTGGAACACCTGATTGATGATCGCGCGCATCGGGCTCGGGTGCTGTTGCAAGACCCAGGTCATGTTCTGCAACTCGGCCCAGCTCAGTTGCGTCTCCTTCGCCAATGGGTTTTGCGCACCGGCGATCACGCACAGGGCTTCTTCGCCAAGGCTGTCGAACAGCAGTTCTTCGGCCCGTGCACCGACCGGAATCCGCCCCAGTACCACGTCCAGTTGGTCCTGCAACAGCGCCTGCACCAGCACGTCGCTGGTGTCGACCTGAATGCTCATCGACAAGCGTGGATGGCTTTGTTTCAAGGTCGCGATGGTGCGTGTCAGCAAACCCGAAGCCAGTGCCGGGATCGCGCCGACTGCCACCCGGCCCAGATTGCCGGATTCAAGTGCGACCAGTTCTTCGCGCATGCCGCTGAGTTCGGCGAAGACCATGCGCGCGTAGTAAATGACGGTTTCCCCGAACGGGGTGGAGCGCATGCCGCGGGGCAGGCGTTCGAACAACTCGACACCGAGCAAGTCCTCGGCTTCGTGGAGCATTTTGGTGGCAGCGGGTTGGGTCATGCCGATGTGATCGGCGGCGCGGCGCAGCGAACCGAATTCCTGTAACGCCAGCATCAGGCGCAGTTGGCGCAGACGCAGTCGACTATGGATGACATTGGCAACAGGAATTCGGGTCATGGGCTGCGCTCGCAGAAAAGTCTGCGGCAAGCCTGACAACAAATGTCAGGCGTTGCCAGCTTTGCTGTGTCACAGCACCGATTTTGCCTTGGCGACGTGGGATTTGCGCAAGCCCAACAGCGTGCCCAGCGCCTTGGATATCAACGGCCAGAACAGCATCAGCAGCGCTGCAGTGGTCAGGCTGCCGACCAATGGGTTGGACCAGAAAATCCCCAGTTGCCCGTCAGAGAACAGCATCGACTGACGGAATGCATCTTCGGCCTTGTCTCCCAAAACCGCCGCCAGCACCAGCGGCGCAATCGGGTAGCCGAGTTTCTTGAACAGGTAACCCAGCGCACCGAAGCCCAGCATCAGCACGACGTCGAAGAACGAGTTGTGCACCGAGTACGCGCCGATGGCACAGACCATGATGATGATCGGCGCGATGATCGAAAACGGGATGCGCAGGATCGAGGCGAACAGCGGCACAGTGGCCAACACCACGATCAGGCTGACCACGTTGCCCAGGTACATGCTGGCGATCAGGCCCCAGACGAAGTCATGTTGTTCGACAAACAGCGTCGGCCCGGGGTGCAGGCCCCAGATCATCAAGCCGCCGAGCATTACCGCCGCCGTGGCCGAACCCGGAATACCCAGGGTCAGCATCGGCAGCAGCGCGCTGGTGCCGGCGGCGTGGTCGGCGGTTTCCGGGGCGATCACGCCTTCGACTTCGCCTTTGCCGAAGTTCTCGCGGTTCTTCGAAAAGCGCCGTGCCAGGCTGTAGCTCATGAACGATGCCGCCGTCGGGCCGCCGGGGGTGATGCCCATCCAGCAACCGACCAGGGTGCTGCGCACAATGGTCCACCAGTAGCGTGGCAATTTCGCCCAGGTGCGCAAGATCACCATCGGCGTAATACGTGCGTGTTCACCGCGGAATACCAAACCTTCCTCTACGGTGCAGAGGATTTCGCCGATGCCGAACAGACCGATCACCGCCACTTCAAAACTGATCCCGGTCATCAGGATCGGCTGGTCGAACGTCAGGCGCAGGTTGCCCGAAACGGTGTCCATGCCAACGGCCGCCATGGCGAAACCGATCATCATCGCCACCACGGTTTTCAGTGGCGGGTTCTTGCTCATGCCAATGAAAGTGCAGAACGCCAGCAGGTACACCGCGAAGAACTCCGGTGAGCTGAAGGACATGGCGAACGCGGCGATTTTCGTCGACAGGAACGTCAGCAGCAACACGCCGCACAAGGCACCGATCAGGGCCGAACTGAACGCGGCGGTCAACGCTTCGGCAGCGCGGCCTTCACGGGCCATCGGGTAGCCGTCGAAGGTGGTCGCCACCGATGAGGGTTCACCGGGGATGTTGAACAGGATCGAGGTGATCGAGCCGCCGAACAGCGCGCCCCAATACATGCACGACAGCAGAATGATCGCCGACACGGGCGACATGGTGAAGGTCAATGGCAGCAACAGTGCCACGCCGTTGGGGGCGCCGAGACCGGGCAACACACCGACCAGGATGCCCAGCAAAACGCCGACCACCATCAGGCCAATGTGGCCCGGGGTCAGGATCAGGTTCATGCCTTGCAACAGGGAATCGAATTCGCTCATTTGAAGTTTCTCCCGGCCAGGGCAATCCAGTCGCCCATCGGACCGGCATCCAGCGGGACCTTGAACCACAGCGCGAAAATCAGATAGCTGGCAAGTACCGCGCCGAGGGACACGCTGGCGATCATCCATTTGCCGTACGGTTTTGCACGGACTTTGTCACGCCACATGAACCAGGCAATGAACGCCGCCGATGCCAGGTAGATACCGGTGAACGGCATGGCAGCCACGAACAGCGCAATCGGTACAAACACCGACATCACTTGCTTGAAGGCATCGCGATTGACGAAGGCCACGCTCAAGGCGTGCCAGCGCACCAGCGTCAACACGCCATTGGCGACGCTGGCGGCGCTCAGCAGCAGGCCGATGTAGAACGGGAAATAACCCGGCTCGGGGCCGGCATCACCCCAGCCGATGCCTTGTTCGACACTGCCGAACATCACCACGGCGCCGATCAGGGTGGTGAACAGCGTCAGGCCGAGTTCGACCCAACGGGTGCCGACCAGCGCCGGTGAATCCGAAGAATGGGACATCAAACACCTCCAGCAGGTGACGGCCGCCCTTGAGCGAGCGGCCCTGGCAACTTCAGTTTTTCAGCCAGCCGGCTTCCTTGAACACCGGAGTGACGCGGGCGGTGTCTTTTTCGATGTAGGCGGTCAAAGGTTCGCCTTCGAGGAACGTCGGCACCAGCGCGTTCTGTTTGACGTAAGCCTTGAACTCATCAGTCTGGGTGACTTTGCGCATCAGCTCGACATAGAACGCCCGTTGTTCAGCGCTGACATCGCCGGGCATGAACACGGTGCGTGGGAAGCGATACTGGTCGATACCCAGGCCTTGCTCATGACAGGTCGGTACGTCGGCCCAGGATTTGTCGCCGGCGACTTTTTCGGTATAGCCCATGCGCTCCTTACTGAAGACGCAGAGTGGTTCGACCTGATCGCCACGCCACTGGCTGATGCTTTCGCTGGGGTTGTTGACGTTGGCGGCGATGTGTTTGCCAGCCAGTTGGGTGGCGGCTTCACTGCCGCTCTTGAACGGGATGTACACCAGTTTGCTGTTGTTGGTCTGATTGAGCAGCAGGGTCAGGGTCTGGTCGACGTCCTTGGACTGGCTGCCACCCATGCGCAGTTTCGATGGATCAGCCTTGGCCGCTTCGTAGAAACCTTTCGCGTCTTTCCACGGCGCGCCTTTGTAGCTCCAGAGAATGAAGTCATCTTCGGCCACGGCGGCAATCGGGGTCAGTTCCTGCCATTGATAGCCGAGCTTGGACACCAGCGGCAGCAGGTAAATGTTGTTGGTGCCGATCACCAGTTTCTCGGCATCGCCTTTGTTCATCTTCATGTCGAGGAACGCTTCGGCACCGTTGCCGCCGCCCTTGTTGAGAACGATGGTGTTGACGTCGAGCAGCTTGTGGGTGGTGATGATCGACTGGATCAGGCGACCGAGTTGGTCGGTGCCGCCACCGGGGCCACCGGCAACGACGATTTCGACGTTCTTGTCCGGTTGCCAGGCGGCCTGAGCAAGAGCAGGAAGCGCGCCAGCGGCGACCAGGGTGCAGCCAAGAAACAGACGGGAAGTGCGACGGACGAATGCATTTCGCATGATGGAAGAGCCTCGTTTTTGTATTTGTTATAAGTGACTTGTCTGCGCCGTGAAGCCGCAAGCCTGGTCCTGAGTGTGGGAAGGTGTTGTCGCCGCGTCTAGTCAAAACAATACATACACCGATAGCCTGGGGTTATAGCTTGTAAAACGAGGCTGAAGTTATTGCAGGGGTGAGCCTGCTCGCAATGGAATCGACACATGACATAACCCGAGGCTATCGCCTTATTTCAAGTTTTGATTAGACGGTTATCACCAGGCCTTTGATAGTACTCAGCAATGCCGCATGTGGGAGGCTGATGATGTCCCATACAAGAACAATAAAAGAGGTTCGCGCCATGGCTCGTCCCAGCGTGGCCTGAACCCTTGAGGAGTGAAGCATGAAAAAAACCACAATTGCCATGGTCCTCGGAGACCCTGCGGGCATTGGCCCGGAGTTGATTGCACGTCTGCTGGCCGAACCGGAAGTACGCAACAAGGCCAACGTGATCCTGATCGCCGACGAAGCGGAAATGCGTCGCGGCATGCGCATCGCCGCCGTGGAATTCCCCTATCGCCGGGTAGAGTCACTTGAGCAGCTATCGTTCGTTGATGAGACGCCACTTTTTTACGACTTTCGCGGCGACGCGATCGGTGAATTCCCGCGCAGCGAAGCCAGTGTGATTGGCGGTCGCTACAGCCTCGACACGCTGGAACAGGCCCTGCGCCTGACCGAAGCGGGGACTACCGATGCGATCCTGTTCGGCCCCCTGAACAAGACCTCACTGCACATGGCCGGTATGGCGCACAACGACGAATTGCACTGGTTTGCCGAGTTGCTGGATTTCCACGGACCGTTTTGCGAATTCAACGTGCTCGACAATCTGTGGACTTCACGGGTGACGTCCCACGTCGCCCTGGCCGAGGTCTCGGGCCTGCTAAGCCAGGAGCGGGTGGTGGAAGCGATTCAATTGATCGATACCGCGCTCAAGCGCAACGGCCTGGAGAAACCGCGCATCGGCGTTTGCGGCCTGAACCCGCACAACGGCGACAACGGCTCGTTCGGCCGCGAAGAACTGGACATCATCGGCCCGGCGGTGCGCTCGGCGCAGGCACTGGGCATTGCAGCGGAAGGGCCGTATCCCGGGGACACGATTTTCTTGAAGGTACAGGGCGATGCCAGTGCCTTCGACGCGGTTGTCACCATGTACCACGACCAGGGCCAGATCGCGATCAAGTTGATGGGCTTCTCCCGTGGCGTGACGGTGCAGGGCGGCTTGCCAATCCCGATCACCACTCCGGCCCATGGCACTGCGTTTGATATTGCAGGGCGGGGCAAGGCCAATGTCGGCGCCACGCGCCAGGCGTTCGAGATTGCTTGCCGGATGGGCGCCAACAGCTACTGATCCACTTTTTCCAACAACCTGAACTCCCTGTGGGAGCGGGCTCGCCCGCGATAGCGGTCTGTCAGTTACAGCACATGTGACTGACCTGACGCCATCGCGGGCAAGCCCGCTCCCACAGTTTTTTTGCGTGCCGGTTCGATAACCCTACCTCGCTACAAAATCCTTTATGTGATCACCCCTGGTTATCGCCGGATACGCATAAGTGATTATCCGCAGTCCCCGTACGCTGGCTAAAGTCGCCCCATCGAATGCCGGAGCCCTCCCAGAAAAGGCGCTGTGCACACGACTGACAATGACAAGAAGCCGACAGCCCAAGGAATTGTATTCATGAAAATCAAAGCGATCCGTACCCGCGTATTCGAGTGGAAAGGCAAAGTCGTTCCACCGCAAGCGCACTTCTGCACCAACGCCAGCGACATCCTGTTCGAGCGCGGCGACGCCATGGGCTCGTTCCGTTTCCACGGCTGGCTGGTGGTGGAAGTCGAGACCGACACCGGTCTTGTCGGCATCGGTAACTGCGCCCTGGCACCCCGTGTGGCCAAGGAAATCATCGACACCTACCTGGCCCCGATCGCCATCGGCGAAGACCCGTTCGACAACGAATACATCTGGCAGAAAATGTACCGCCAGAGCCACGCCTGGGGGCGCAAAGGTATCGGCATGGCGGCGATCTCGGCGATCGACATCGCCATCTGGGACATCATGGGCAAAGCCGTCAACAAACCGGTGTTCAAGTTGCTTGGCGGGCGCACCAAGGAAAAGATCTGGACCTACGCCTCCAAGCTCTACGCCAACGACAACCTCGACCTGTTCCTCGAAGAAGCCCAAGGCTATCTGAATCAGGGTTTCACCGCGCTGAAGATGCGCTTCGGCTACGGTCCGAAAGACGGCCCGGCGGGCATGCGTCGCAACATCGAACAAGTGCGTGCCCTGCGCCAACTGGCCGGCCCTGACGTCGACATCATGCTCGAATGCTACATGGGCTGGACCCTGGAATACGCACGTCGCATGTTGCCGAAGCTGGCCGAATTCGAACCGCGCTGGCTGGAAGAGCCGGTGATCGCCGATGACATCGAAGGCTACATCGAACTGAAAAAAATGGGGATCATGCCGATCTCCGGCGGCGAGCACGAATTCACCTCCTACGGTTTCAAGGACTTGCTGGAACGCCGCGCCGTCGACGTGATCCAGTACGACACCAACCGCGTCGGCGGCATCACCGCTGCGCGCAAGATCAACGCCATGGCCGAAGCCTGGTCGGTGCCGGTGATCCCTCACGCCGGGCAGATGCACAACTATCACCTGACCATGTCTACCACCGCCTCGCCGATGGCAGAGTTCTTCCCGGTGTTCGACGTCGAAGTCGGCAACGAACTGTTCTACTACGTGTTCAAAGGCGAGCCGCAACCGGTCAACGGCTACATCCAGCTCGATGACCACAAGCCGGGCCTGGGCCTGGAAATCTCCGATGAATACCTGAGCGACTTCAACATCATCGAGTGACCTGCAGGCGCCGTCACTCAGCGGCGCCCACCCTGACTTTCTGGAGGGCCACCATGCGCCTGATTCAATTCGAAAACGCCGCCGGGGAACGCCAGGTCGGACTCGTCGACGGGGCACAAGTCCAAGTGCTTCAGGGCACCCGCAACACCCGTGAACTGGCACTTGCAGCGATCCGCGGCAAGCGCAGCCTGCAAGAGGAGGTCGCCTCGCGCGGTACAGCGCCGGGCCCGGATTACGCACAGCTGTTGCAACAAGGCAAAGTCCTGCCACCACTGGACCATGAAGACCCGGCGCATTGCCTGATCAGCGGCACCGGTCTGACGCATCTGGGCAGCGCCTCGGCGCGGGACAAAATGCACCAGCACGACGGTGCGGTCGAAGCCGGCATGACCGACACCATGCGCATCTTCAAGTGGGGCCTTGAGGGCGGCAAGCCCGCAGCGGGGCAGGTCGGTGCGCAACCGGAATGGTTCTACAAGGGCGACGGAAGTATTGTCGTGCGCCCCGGCGCGGACTTCCCCGTGCCGCCGTTCGCCGAAGATGCCGGCGAAGAGCCGGAGCTGACCGGCCTGTACGTGATTGGCGACGATGGCCTGCCGTATCGGGTCGGTTATGCATTGGGTAATGAGTTCTCCGACCACGTCATGGAACGGCGCAATTACCTGTACCTCGCCCACTCGAAGTTGCGCAGTTGCTCCTACGGTCCGGAATTGCGCGTTGGGGAACTGCCCAAGCACCTGGTCGGCACCAGCCGCATCAAACGCAATGGCGAAACGATCTGGGAGAAGGAATTTCTCAGCGGCGAAGACAACATGTGCCACAGCCTGGCCAACCTCGAATTCCATCACTTCAAATACGCGCAGTTTTTGCGTCCCGGCGATGTTCATGTGCATTACTTCGGCACCGCTACCCTGTCATTCGCCGACGGTGTGAAGACCCAGCCCGGGGATCGTTTTCAGATCAGTCTCGATGAGTTCGGCGCGCCGCTGGTCAACGGTATCGGCGAAAGTGCCCAGCCGTTGGGCATCGGGCAGGTGCGCACCCTCTGACAAGGATCGGGAAAATCCGACGAACCTGCGGAAGCTGGCTTGCCAGCGATTGGCCCTCAAGCCCTGCACCGATTTTTCGGATGCCATCGCCGGCAAGCCGGCTCCCACAGGTCGCGTACCCGTTCCTGCAAATCTTCAGGAAGTTTCTTATGACCACGCTTCTCGGACACAACTACATCGGCGGCCGTCGCAGCGCCAACGGCACCTTGCAACTGCAAAGCCTCGATGCGACCACCGGCGAGCCCTTGCCCGGCCATTTCTTTCAAGCATCGGAAGCCGAAGTGGATGCCGCCGCCAAAGCCGCCGCGGCGGCGTACCCGATCTACCGCAACCTGAGCGCGGAAAAGCGCGCGAAGTTTCTCGATGCAATCGCCGATGAAATCGATGCATTGGGCGATGACTTCGTCGCCACCGTCTGCCGAGAAACCGCCTTGCCTGTCGGACGTATCCAGGGTGAGCGCGGGCGAACCAGCGGCCAGTTGCGCCTGTTTGCCAAGGTGCTGCGACGCGGTGATTTCTACGGCGCGCGCATCGACCGCGCGTTACCTGATCGCCAGCCTCTGCCACGCCCGGATCTGCGTCAGTACCGCATCGCCCTGGGACCGGTGGCGGTGTTCGGCGCGAGCAACTTTCCGCTGGCGTTTTCCACGGCTGGCGGTGACACCGCTTCGGCGCTCGCCGCCGGTTGCCCGGTGGTGTTCAAGGCTCACAGCGGGCACATGGCAACCGCCGAGTGGGTAGCGGACGCGATCATCCGTGCCGCCGAACGCACGGAAATGCCCGCGGGCGTGTTCAACATGATTTATGGCGGTGGCGTCGGCGAATGGCTGGTCAAGCATCCGGCGATCCAGGCGGTGGGCTTCACCGGTTCGCTCAAGGGTGGCAATGCCTTGAGCCACATGGCCGCCACCCGGCCGCAGCCGATCCCGGTGTTTGCCGAAATGTCGAGCATCAACCCGGTATTCCTGCTGCCCGAAGCATTGGCGGTGCGCGGCGAACAGATCGCCGCACAACTGGCCGCTTCGGTGACGCTCGGCTGTGGCCAGTTTTGTACCAATCCGGGATTGGTCATCGGCCTGCGGTCGCCGCAGTTCAGCCTGTTTCTGCAAACCTTCTGCGCGAGCATGAACCAGCAACCGCCACAAACCATGCTCAACGCTGGTGCCCTGGCCAGTTACGGTCGAGGTCTTGGCGAGTTGCACGAACATCCGGGCCTGACGCATGTGGCCGGTAAGCCGCAACAGGGCAATCAGGCGCAGCCGCAAGTGTTCAAGGCCGATGTCAGCCTGTTGCTCAAGGGCGATGAATTGTTGCAGGAGGAGGTGTTCGGGCCGACCACCATCGTCATCGAAGTTGAAGATCGCGCGCAGTTGGCGGCAGCGTTGCACGGCCTGCGCGGGCAATTGACGGCGACGTTGATCGGCGAGCCGGACGAGTTGCTGGAGTACCGCTGGCTGGCTGAAATGCTGCAAGAGAAAGTCGGGCGGATCCTGCTCAACGGCTATCCGACCGGAGTCGAAGTGTGTGAGGCGATGGTGCATGGCGGGCCGTATCCGGCGACGTCCGACTCGCGGGGAACGTCGGTGGGCACGCTGGCCATCGACCGCTTTCTGCGACCGGTGTGCTTCCAGAATTATCCGGATGGGTTGTTGCCCGAGGCGTTGCAGAACAGCAATCCGCTGGGGATTCGGCGGCTGGTGGATGGGGAGGTGAGTGCTTCGGCCTTGTAGTGTCTGAACTGACGCCATCGCTGGCAAGCCAGCTCCCACAGTGATGGGTATCGTGCACATGATTTGTGCTTGGCACTGAACCCTGTGGGAGCTGGCTTGCCAGCGATGGCGTCATCAGCCGCACTACAAATCTACTTGGCCGCCACCACAGCGCCCTTCATCACTGTGGGCTTCAACACCATCCACAACGCCACCGCAATCAACAAGCCGCCATAGACATGCGCCATCGACAGCGGCTCATCCAGAAACAGTGCCCCCCACAACACGCCGAACAGCGGAATCAGGAAGGTCGTGGTCATCGACTTTACCGGGCCAACCGAACTCAGCAGGCGGAAGTAAATGATGTACGCAAACGCCGTGCATCCCAGGCCCAATCCCAGCAATGATAGCCAGACACTCCAACCGCCCCAGCTGGCGGGTGGTTGGCTGATCACGCTGTAGCCAAATAGCGGCAGCAGGAACAACGTCGCCCCCAGCATGCTGCCCAGCGCCGACAAACGGCTGTCCAGACCGCCGGCCTGATCCAGCCAACGGCGGGCCAGAAACCCGGCAAATCCGTAGCAAGTGGTTGCGAGCAGGCAGGCGACGGCTCCCATCAGCAGTTCCATATCGAACGCCACCGGACCGGCACGGGTCAGCACGCCCACGCCGAACAACCCGAGGAATACGCCGCCGAGCTTGGCGCCAGTGAGCCTTTCATGAAAAAACAGGCCGCCGATCAGCACGCCCATCAACGGTGTGGTGGCATTGAAAATCGACGAATAGCCGGCCGGAAGCACCTGCGCGGCCACCGAATAGAGCGTCGCCGGAATGCCGGAGTTGATCACCCCGAGCAGCATCACGGTTTTGAGTTTGCCTTTGAAATCCCAACTGATGCGCATCAGCCCGAGGATCACCAGCAGTCCGGCAGCGGCGATCGAGACGCGGAAAAAAGCGGTGGGAAGGCTGCCAATCACCGGCGCAATGATGCGCATGAACAGGAAGCTCGCACCCCAAATGGCCGCAAGCGACAGTAATCGGAATAAATCGACAGGGTTCACAGCACATTCCTTCCTTGTTGGGGACGAGAGTGTTGCCGAGCGCCTGATCGATGGCAACCGGAAAACGAGCAGAGAACTCTCAAGCGCCTCAATCCCATGGCGCCCGGAAAATTACGCTTCTCCTGCACCCGCTTCACTGGCTAAGCTCAGGGCTCACGAATTCCCGCAGAGGTCTCACCATGCCGCAGCAATGGCCAGCCGCCGACATCGCCCGCTTGATCCTCGATGGCTTTGACGATTACCGCGAGCATTTTCGCCAGATCACCGACGGCGCCCGGGCGCGCTTCGAACAGGCCAAGTGGCAGGAGGCGCAGGCGGCGTCGGCCGCGCGGATCAACCTGTACGAAGAAAAGGTCAGTGAAACGGTGGGCCGCCTGCGCACTGCCTTTGACCCCGACACACTGGACGTCAGTTGCTGGCCACTGGTGAAAAGCGCTTACATCAGTCTGATCGACTTGCGCTTCGACGATGAACTGTCCGAAACCTGGTACAACTCGATTTTCTGCGGCCTGTTCAGCCATGACCTGATCAGCGATGGCTGCATGTTCATCCACACCACCCGGCCAAGCCTGCGCCGGGCTCGTGCTGCGCAAACCCGCACCTACAAGCCTCAGGGACAGTTGTCCGGGATGCTCGCGAGCATCTTTGCCGACTACCGTTTCAGCGAGGAATACGCCGACTTGCCCGGCGACCTGAAGCGTCTCGAAGCACAACTGCGCGAGAACCTCCCGGACTGGGTGTGCAAGGACCCGGACCTGAGCGTCGAACTGTTTTCCTCGGTGCTGTACCGCAACAAGGGCGCCTACCTGGTGGGGCGCATCTACACCGCCGATGAGCAATGGCCGCTGGCAATCCCGCTGCTGCACCTTGAGGGGCGCGGCATCCAGATCGATGCGCTGATCACCGACGAAGCGGACGTGTCGATCATCTTCTCGTTCACCCGTTCGTATTTCATGGTGGATGTGCCGGTTCCGGCGGAGTTCATCGGCTTCCTCAAGCGCATCCTGCCGGGCAAGCACATCGCCGAGCTGTACACCTCGATCGGTTTCTACAAGCACGGCAAGTCCGAGTTCTACCGGGCGTTGATCAATCACCTGGCCAACACCGACGACCAGTTCATCATGGCCCCCGGCGTGCGTGGCATGGTGATGAGCGTGTTTACCCTGCCGGGGTTCAACACCGTTTTCAAAATCATCAAGGACCGGTTTTCGCCGTCGAAAAACGTCGACCGCGCCACGGTGATCGAAAAGTACCGCCTGGTGAAAAGCGTCGACCGCGTCGGGCGCATGGCCGATACCCAGGAGTTTGCCGACTTCCGTTTCCCGTTGAGCAAGTTCGATCCGGCGTGCCTGGAAGAGTTGCTTGAAGTCGCGCCATCGACGGTGTCGGTGGATGGCGACACGGTGCTGATCCGCCACTGCTGGACCGAACGCCGCATGACCCCGCTGAACCTGTACCTGGAAAACGCCAACGAAGCGCAGGTACACGAGGCATTGGAAGATTACGGCCTGGCGATCAAGCAATTGGCGGCGGCGAACATTTTTCCCGGTGACATGCTGCTGAAAAACTTCGGCGTAACCCGTCACGGTCGCGTGGTGTTCTACGACTACGACGAAATCTGTTTCCTGACCGAAGCCAATTTCCGCCACATCCCGCAACCGCGGACCCCGGAAGACGAAATGGCGTCCGAACCGTGGTACTCGATCGGGCCGCTGGATGTTTTCCCCGAAGAGTTTCCACCGTTTCTGTTTGCCGATTCCGGGCAACGCAAGTTGTTCGATCGCTTGCATGGCGAGTTGTACAACGCCGATTACTGGAAAAGCCTGCAAGAGGCGATTCGGGCGGGGAAGGTGATTGATGTATTTCCTTATCGGCGTAAAGGCCACGATACCGAGTAACACCACATGATCGTTCCCGCGCTCCGCGACTGATCGTTCCCACGCTCCGCGTGGGAATGCCTCAATAGACGCTCCGCGTCGCTCTTGGGACGCAGAGCGTCCCGGGCTGCATTCCCACGCAGAGCGTGGGAACGATCAACTTGCGGCTTGTAGCTTGCCGCTTGAAGCTGCTTTTCTGCGACAATCGCCCCCCTGCGCCACTAGAAGACTGAATTGCATCCCCGATGACCGACGAATCGCCCTCCATCGACAAACTGCTGAAAAACCTCGATCAC
>NZ_RCNW01000195.1:0-13318 GCF_004307605.1 Pseudomonas sp. Sample_24 | reverse complement strand
CGCGGGCGTGCAGCTTATCAGTAGAAATGCCGATCTCGGCACCCAATCCGTATTCGAAACCATCGGCGAAGCAGGTCGGGGTGTTGATCATCACCGACGACGAATCGACTTCAGCCACGAAACGCCGGGTGTCGCCCTGGTGTTCGCTGACAATCGAATCGGTGTGGTGCGAGCCGTAATGGTTGATGTGCTCGATAGCCTGTTCCAGCCCGTCGACCACGCGGATCGACAGAATCGCGTCGAGGTACTCGGTACTCCAGTCATCGAGGGTGGCCGGCACGGCATCGATGATTGCCCGGGTGCGTTCACAGCCACGCAGCTCGACACCTTTCTCGCGGAACTGGGCCGCCATCGCCGGTAGAAAATCTTTGGCGACGGTTTGGTCGACGAGCAGCGTTTCCATGGCACCGCAGATGCCGTAACGGTAGGTTTTGGCGTTGAACGCGATGCGCTGGGCCTTCGCCAGGTCGGCGTGTTCGCTGACGTAAACGTGGCAAATGCCGTCCAGGTGTTTGATCACTGGCACGCGAGCATCTCGACTGACGCGCTCGATCAGGCCGCGACCGCCGCGAGGCACGATGACATCGACGTATTCAGGCATGGTGATCAGCGCGCCGACGGCGGCACGGTCAGTGGTTTCGACCACTTGCACCACCGCGGCCGGCAATTCGGCCTCGGCCAGTCCGCGCTGGATGCAGGCAGCGATGGCACGATTGGAATGAATGGCCTCCGACCCGCCACGCAGAATGGTCGCGTTGCCGGATTTCAGGCACAGGCTGGCGGCATCGATGGTGACGTTCGGACGGGATTCGTAAATGATCCCGATGACGCCCAAGGGCACGCGCATCTTGCCGACCTGGATACCCGACGGACGGAAACTCATGTCACGGATCGCTCCGACCGGGTCCGGTAGCGCGGCCACCTGGCGCAAACCGACGATCATGCCGTCGATACGCGCCGGCGTCAGCGCCAGGCGTTCAAGCAAAGCCGGTTCAAGACCGTTGGCGCGGCCGGCTGCCAAGTCCAGCTCATTGGCTGCGGTCAACTCGGCGCGGGCGGCGTCCAGTGCGTTGGCGGCGGCCTGCAAGGCGCGGTTTTTCTGCGCAGTGCTGGCGCGGCCAATCACGCGGGAAGCTTCGCGGGCGGCGCGACCCAAGCGGGTCATGTAGTCAAGAACGGACTCAGTCATGGTCTGGGCGTGGTCTTTTCTAAGGTCTTGGTAAAGAGTAAAGCGGCAGATTATAGCTGTCGTGCCTCCTGACTAACAGCGGTGACGGGCGGATGGTCGAAATGGAGAGCAAATTGCCGACGTTCAGCCGGGATTAAGCTGCAAATTGTTATCATCACCACTCAATCAGCCCTGATAAACACTGTTCATCATGTCCAATCTGACTGTCCGAACGTCCGCCATGAGCCTGCCCACGGGCCTTGCGGACGCATTTTTCGACCGCGACGCGCAAATTCTTGCCCGGGACCTGCTCGGGAAAGTCATTCGGCATCGGGTCAACGGACTGTGGCTCAGCGCAAGGATCATTGAAACCGAAGCCTATTACTGCGCCGAAAAAGGCAGTCATGCGTCGCTCGGCTACACAGAAAAACGTAAGGCTTTGTTTCTGGATGGCGGTCACATTTATATGTATTACGCCCGGGGTGGCGACTCCCTGAACTTCAGCGCCCAAGGTCCGGGCAACGCAGTGCTGATCAAATCGGCTTACCCGTGGGTCGACGACGTGAGCGGCCCGGCGAGCCTGGCGCAGATGCTGTTGAACAACCCCGACGCCCGGGGCCGCCCTCGCCCACCGCAAAAGCTCTGCGCCGGGCAAACCCTGCTGTGCAAGTCGTTGGGGCTGAAGGTACCGGTCTGGGATGCCAAGCGCTTCGACCACGAGGTGCTGCTGGTTGAAGATGTCGGCCAGTCCCCTGCCCACGTTATCCAGACCACGCGCCTGGGCATCCCCCATGGACGAGATGAACATCTGATGTACCGCTTTGTCGACTCGGCCTACGCTGCCTGGTGCACACGGAACCCGCTGCGACGGGGTCAGGTCGAAGGGCGCGACTATTTTATGCTGGGCTGAATGCTGACCAACACTGACTCCTGTGGGAGCGGGTGTATTCAGAGTGATGTGTTCTCAACAGGATCAACTGAACATTCAATGGAGTTGTCTTTATGGGCCAATGGCTCGATAGCGTGACCGGGTGGCTGACGGTCAACCCGCAATGGCTGGCGGCGGCGGTTTTCATCGTGGCCTTTGTCGAATGCCTGGCGATTGCCGGCCTGATCGTGCCCGGCACGGTGTTGCTGTTTGCCGTCGCGGTACTGGCAGGCAGTGGGGCGTTGTCGCTGAGTGAAACGCTATTGCTGGGCTTCCTCGCCGGCGTGTTGGGCGATGTGGTGTCGTATTTCCTGGGGCGCCACTTCCACCAGAACATCCGGCGCCTGCCAGGCTTGCGTCATCACCCCGAGTGGATCGCCGGGGCGGAGTCATACTTCCAGCGCTACGGCATCGCCAGCCTGTTGGTCGGACGCTTTATCGGCCCGTTGCGCCCGATGCTGCCGATGGTGGCCGGCATGTTCGACATGCCCTTCCCGCGTTTCTTCGCCGTCAGCCTGTTGGCTGGCGCGGGTTGGTCGGTGGCCTATCTGCTGCCGGGTTGGGCCACCGGGGCAGCGATCCGCCTGCCGCTGCCTGAAGGTTTCTGGCCTGAGGCCGGGATCGTCGCCGGCGCCATCGCCGTGATGGTCGGATTGAGTGCAACCAGCAGTTTGCGCCGACATCGCAACGCCACCGTTTTCATTACCGGGATGAGCCTGCTGATTCTCGCCGGGCTGTTCGTCGGTTATCCACACCTGACCGCGCTGGATCAAGGCGTGATGGCCCTGGTGCAGGAGCATCGCAAACCCGCACTCGATGAAGTGGCCGTCGTCCTCACGCTGATCGGCGAATTCCACATCATGCTGCTGTTCAGTGCCTTGCTGGTGGCGCTTCTGCTGATCACCCGACAATGGCGCCAGGCGATATTCGCTTGCGGCACGTTGCTGTGCACTGCGCTGGCCAATACCGTGACCAAAGGCTTTTTCGCCCGCGTGCGGCCGGAAGTGCTGAGCGATCCCCTGACCAGCTACAGCATGCCCAGCGGTCATGCATCCGGCGCATTTGCGCTGTTCCTGACTCTGGCCGTGCTGGCGGGACGCGGACAACCGCCACGGATGCGTCTGACCTGGTTGCTGGTGGCTTGTTTGCCAGCACTGGCAATTGCCCTGTCGCGGGTTTATCTCGGCGCGCACTGGCCAACCGATGTATTGGCCGGTGCGATGCTGGCGGCCTGCGTCTGCGCGGCCAGCCTGTGGCTGAGCCAGCGCAAGGTTCAGCTCAATTCCATGCCACCGAAGGTCTGGTGGCTGATCTTGCCGTCGCTGGTGGCTCTGTTCGGGTTCTTTGTGTTGCGGCATTTGCCGCATACGATGCTGCGGTACGCCTATTAACCAGCCTCAGGCAAACAGCTCGCCCTGCAACTCGTCCAGCAGCGCCTGGATCGCATCCAGCCGCTGTTGCGGATCATCGAGTTGCAGCAGGTCGATCTTGTCCAGTTCGGCGAACGGCAACAGGTAAGCCAGCTGATTGGCCAGCGATTGCTGACCGGTCGCTTCGGTTCCCATGTTCAGCGCTTCGACCATCGGGTGTTCAGCCAAGGCCTTGAGCAATGCCACCAGATCGGCATCCTCGTCCTGCAGCGGCTGTTCCGGCTCCTCGTCGAGCCACTCGACCTCTGCCACGATCAACTGATCACGTTGCAGTTCGGTGCGCAGAATGTTGAAGCGCCGGCCACCCTGAACCCGAATCCCCAACAGACCATTGTCCTGTGTCTTGAAATCGGTGATCAGCGCCTCACACCCCACCAGCGCGTACCCCGCCGGAGCGATGCCGACTTCTTCGCCCTCCAGGATGCAGACCACGCCGAAGCCGCCGCCCTGTTTCATGCAGCGACCGATCATGTCCAGGTAGCGCGCCTCGAAAATCTGCAAGTCGAGGATGCAGCCGGGAAACAACACTGTATTGAGTGGGAAAAGCGGCAGACTCATAGACATTTCCTTACACCACCATCGACACCGCCAACGGCAGGAACACCGCCGTGGCCACGCCCATCAGACTCATTGCCAGCGCGGCGAACGCGCCGCACTCATCGTTTTCCTGCATCGCCACCGCCGTGCCGACAGCATGGGCGGTCATGCCCAGCGCCATACCCCGAGCCTCGGGGCTGTGGACGCCGAGCCGGGTCAACAGACTCGGACCAAAGATCGCGCCGATCACACCGGTAATCAACACGAACACCGCAGCCAATGCCGCGACACCACCGATCTGTTCGGCCACCAACATCGCAATCGGCGAAGTGACCGATTTCGGTGCCATGGTCATCAGGATCATGTGTTCAGCACCGAACCACCAACCCAGAAGCACGCCAAGGACTGTAGCAACCACTCCGCCTATCACCAGCGTAGTAAAAATCGGCCAGAACAACTGCCGAATCCGCCGCAGATTAAGGTAAAGCGGCACCGCCAGCGCGACCGTCGCCGGGCCGAGCAGGATGCTGAGGATCTCGGTGCTCTTGCGGTACTCGACATAAGTCAGGCCGCAGCCCACCAGCACACCGATCACCAGCAACATGGAGACCAGCACCGGCTGCAAAAAGATCCAGCGGGTTTTCTCGTAGGCCGCCAGTACCAGTTGATAGGCGCCGAGGGTGATGCCAATGCCGAACAGGGGATGGTGGATCACCGACGCCCAAGCGCCATGCCAGTCGAAGATCATTGGTTGTCCTCTGGGTGAACATGACGTTTGACCAGTCGCTGCATCAACACACCGGCAAAAGCCATCGACAGCAACAGCGACAAAAACAGTGCACCGACGATGGCCCAGAAATCCGCGGCGATGTCGGCGGCATACACCATCACACCCACCGCCGGGGGCACCAGCAACAAGGGCAAATAGCGCAACAGACTGCTGGCCGCCAGGTTCAGCGGCTCACCGACCTGGCCGCGACTGATCAGAAACACCAGCAACAGCAACAGGCCGATGATTGGACCTGGCAGGAACGGCAGCAGCAAATGGTTGATCGCGGTGCCGAGCAATTGGAACAGCACCAGCCAGGTCAGGCCACGTAACAACATCTTTCATCTCCCGCAAAATCCGTCACCCGCATTGGCCTGGGCATTATAAGCATGCCTGCCCTATACAACGGCATTCGCCAAAAGCATGGTCGGTTGACCGGAGCAAATTGCCATGTTGATCTAAAGTGGTAATCCGGGAGGTCAAATCCCCCCCCACTCAAAACTATAAAAGCGATGAACCCAAGGAGAGTCTCAATGCCCTATGTTCCAGTTGCAGAGCTCAAAGATTATGTCGGGAAGGAACTTGGACGTTCCGAATGGCTCACCATCGATCAGGCGCGAATCAACCTGTTCGCCGAAGCCACTGGGGATTATCAGTTCATCCATGTCGACCCGGTCAAAGCCGCACAAACGCCATTTGGCAGCACCATTGCCCACGGCTTCCTGTCGCTGTCGCTGATTCCAAAACTGATGGAAGACATTCTCGTCATGCCGCAAGGCCTGAAAATGGTGGTCAACTACGGCCTGGACAGCGTGCGCTTCATTCAGCCGGTCAAGGTCGATTCGAAAGTGCGCCTCAAGGTCGACCTGACCGACGTCACCGAGAAAAAGCCTGGCCAATGGTTGCTCAAGGCCACCGCCACCCTGGAAATCGAAGGCTCGGATAAACCGGCGTATATCGCCGAACCGTTGTCACTCTGCTTCGTGTAAACCTTCCGGAATGCGAAGCAGCGCCCGCTGTTTCGCGCCCCCAGCCATTCTATCGACTGTATATGGACACATAGCTGCGGCATACTCGGTCGCCTAATTGCCCGGAACCCGCTATGCGCTCACTTGCACTCATTGCCTTGACCCTGATGCTCACCGCTTGCGGAGACGGCGAATCGCTGTTGCCCCCTGATGCGCGGCTGCCGGACGGCGGACGCTATCGTGGCGACATGGTCAATGGCTTGCTGCAAGGCCAGGGCCGGATCGACTACCCGAATGGCAGCTGGTACGCCGGTGAGTTCGATAAAGGCCAATGGCACGGCCAGGGTGAATGGCACGGCAGCAATGGCGAGGTCTATCGCGGGCAATTCAATCAAGGGTTGTTCGACGGCCAAGGCGCCTTGAGCACCAACGGCAGCCGTTACAACGGCGGTTTCAAACTGGGCCGGCGTAACGGTGAAGGCACCCTCAAAGAAAACGGCATGACCTACCGCGGCGAGTTCAAGGCCGATCAGTTTTCCGGGCTCGGCCGCCTCGAACTCGAAGACGGCAGCGCCTACCAGGGCCAGTTCGCCCACGGCAAACCCAATGGCGAGGGCCAGCGCGGCGACGCCAGCGGCAACCAGTACAGCGGGCACTTCGTCGACGGTCAGCTGGAAGGCAAGGGAACCTTCAACAGTGCCGACGGCGATATCTACGTCGGCGGTTTCAAGAACAATCAACTGGACGGGAAAGGTCGCTACGAAAACGCCGACGGCGACGTCTGGCTGGGGCTGTTCAAGGAAGGTTCGCTCAACGGCAAAGGCGAGTTGATCGGTGCAGACGGCAGTCACTACATCGGCCATTTCAACGACTGGCGCTTCAGCGGTCAGGGGCGACTGAACCTAGCCGACGGCAGTTTCTACATCGGCCAGTTCGACAACGACACCTATCAGGGCCGCGGCACTCTGGTGCTGACCGATGGTTCGGTGCTCAGCGGTATCTGGGTCAACGGCCAGCGAGTGCGCGATGCCGATGGCAAGCTGCTGCCGGACACGCTCGAACTCGGTTTGCTGGCCCAGGGGCGTCTGCTCGAAGAAGCGCTGGGCGGTGTGCCGGCCTCGACGCCAGCGGTGGAACTGTACACCCTGACCCTCGGCGGCGATGGCAAACAGAGTGTGTTCCTGCGTGAATCCGACTATGTCGCCAATATGCTCAACAGTCGTTTCGGCGCCTTTGGCCAGATCCGCCTGGTCAACCATCGCGACCACCTCGGCGACCGCCCGATGGCCACCCGGGAGAACCTGCGCCGCGCTGCGCTGACCCTGGCCGAACGCAGCGGTCCCGAAGACCTGATATTCATTTACCTGACCAGCCATGGCACCAGCGAACACGAGCTGGTACTCGACCAGCCGCGCATGGAGCTGGCCGATCTGCCGGCCGATGAACTGGCGGCCGTCCTCGCTCCGCTGAAGAACCGCGACAAGGTCATCGTGATTTCGTCCTGCTACTCCGGCGGTTTCATCCCCGCCCTCAAGGACGAGCGCACCCTGATCATGACTGCTTCGCGGGCCGACCGCGTGTCGTTCGGCTGTTCGGAGGAAGCCAACTTCACCTACTTCGGCGATGCCTTGTTCGCCCAGGCGCTGAACCAGACCGACGATCTGGAACAAGCCTTCAAACTGGCCAGGGCCACCGTCGCCGAGCGGGAGCTGGCCGACAACTTCGAAGCCTCCGAACCGCAGATCTGGGCGCCAAAAACCGTCCTTTCGCACTGGCAGTTGCTTCGTAAACAACAGGCAAGAAAAGCACTGCAAAGTATCTCGATCGACAGCAAGGACGCAAAGAGCAACTAAGCTGACAGTATCAAGGGAGAAACACTATGTACTTGACGCCTCAGCATGTGCTGCTTGCCGGAGCCACCGGCCTGACCGGTGAACATTTGCTTGATCGCTTGCTCAATGAGCCCACGATTACGCGGGTTTTGGCCCCCTCACGCCGGCCATTGGCCGAACATCCTCACCTTGAAAACCCGGTAGGCGACCCTGCGGAGTTTCTGCCGCAACTCAATGGCCGTGTCGACATCGCCTATTGCTGCCTCGGCACGACCATCAAAAAAGCCGGTTCCGAAGAGGCGTTCCGCGCGGTGGATCTGGACATGGTCGTGGCGTTCGCCAAACGAGCCCGGGAAATGGGAGCGCGACACCTGATCGTGATCAGCGCCTTGGGAGCCGATCGCAGATCCTCGATTTTCTACAACAAGGTCAAGGGCGAAATGGAGCACGCATTGCGCGCGCAAAACTGGCCGCAATTGACGATTTGCCGGCCATCGCTGCTGCTGGGCGAGCGCATCGAGCCGCGCTTTGCCGAGAAAGTCGCCGGTCCACTGTCTCGGCTGATTCCCGGCAAATACCATGGCATCGAAGCCTGCCAACTGGCCCGCGCCATGTGGCGCCTGGCTCTGGAGGAGCAGGATGGGGTGCGGATTGTCGAGTCGGATGAATTGAGGAAGCTGGGAAAATAAGACCAATCTATCGCAGCCTTCGGCAGTTTCTAGAAGAAACGCCTTCAAACGAAGGCTGCGATTTTTGGTTTTTTTACAACCCTCCGGTCGCCTGAAAACTCACGCCAATCACCGTCAATAACGACAACGGCAACAGCAGCGTGTCGAGCAAGGCACTGGCCGGCAGATCGACGCCGGGATAGCTCGGGGCTTCGGCGCCGAAACGGTCCATGGCGCAACAGCCGCCATTCATCGCATACAGATCCAGCCGCGTCCCGGCGTATACCACCGGCGCTCCAGGCTTGGCGGCATCCAGCGTTCGCGCCGTGGCACAGCCAGCCAATTGCAGCGCCAGGACAATCGTCAGTAACTTATTCATCGCTGGTCAGATGGTGCTCGCCCCAACGCGGCAGCATGTCCTGGGGAATGTTCAGCAAATTGAGGATTCGCGCCACGACAAAATCGATCAGGTCGTCGATGGTTTGCGGCTGATGATAAAAACCCGGCGAGGCCGGCAATATCGTCACGCCCATGTTCGACAGCTTGAGCATGTTCTCCAGATGAATGCTCGAATACGGCGCCTCGCGCGGCACCAGAATCAACTGGCGACGCTCCTTGAGCGTGACGTCGGCGGCACGCTCGATCAGGTTGTTGCAGGCACCGTTGGCGATGGCCGACAAGGTGCCGGTCGAGCATGGCACCACCACCATCGCCGCCGGTGAGCCGGAGCCCGAAGCCACCGGCGACATCCAGTCCTCCTTGCCATACACGCGGATCTGCCCGGCAGCAGCGCCGGTGTATTCGGTGAGGAAGGCCTGCATCATCTGTGGCTTGGCCGGCAAGGTGACGTCGGTTTCGGTGGCCATCACCAATTGCGCGGCCTTGGAAATCAGGAAGTGCACTTCGCGATCTTCGCGCACCAGGCAATCGAGCAGGCGCAAGCCGTACTGCGCGCCGGAAGCACCGGTCATCGCCAGCGTGATGCGCTCCGGACCGTTGTTCATTGCAGCGCCTCAGCGAGTTTGCCGTGCAGGCCACCGAAACCGCCGTTGCTCATGATCACCACGTGAGTGCCCGGCTGCGCCTGGCTCTTCACGCGCTCGATGATGCCTTCCAGCGAATCGCTGACAATCGACGGCACGGTGCACAGCGCTGCAGTGGCTGCCAGATCCCAGCCGAGACTGGCCGGCGCATACCAGATCACCTGATCGGCATCGACCACGCTTTCCGGCAAACCGTCACGGTGTGCGCCGAGCTTCATGGAGTTGGAGCGTGGCTCGATGATCGCGATCAATGGCGCGTCGCCAATGCGTTTGCGCAAGCCGTCGAGGGTGGTGGCGATGGCGGTCGGGTGATGAGCAAAGTCGTCATAAATGGTAATGCCACGGACTTCTGCGACTTTTTCCATGCGCCGCTTCACGCTTTTGAAGACACTCAGCGCCGCGATGCCCATGGACGGCACCACACCGACGTGGCGCGCGGCGGCCAATGTGGCCAGCGCGTTGGCGACGTTGTGCTGGCCGGTCATGTCCCATTCCACCACGCCCTGGGAAACGCCTTCGAACATCACTTCGAAGGCCGAACCGTCTTCGCTCAACAACTTGACCTGCCACTGTCCACCGGCACCGGTGGTTTGCACCGGGGTCCAGCAGCCCATCTCAATGACCCGCTGCAAGGCAGGCTCAGTGGTGGGATGGATCACCAGGCCTTCGCTCGGGATGGTCCGCACCAAATGATGGAACTGGCGTTCGATGGCCGGTAGGTCCGGGAAAATATCGGCGTGGTCGAATTCCAGGTTGTTCAGGATGGCCGTGCGTGGACGGTAGTGAACGAACTTGGAGCGCTTGTCGAAGAACGCACTGTCGTATTCATCCGCTTCAATGACAAAAAACGGTGTATCGCCCAGACGCGCCGAGACCGAGAAGTTCTGCGGCACGCCACCGATCAGGAAACCCGGGCTCATGCCCGCGTGTTCCAACACCCAGGCAAGCATGCTGCTGGTGGTGGTTTTACCGTGCGTGCCGGCAACCGCGAGCACCCAGCGACCTTGCAGCACGTGATCGGCCAACCATTGCGGGCCGGAGACGTAAGGCAGGCCTTTGTTCAGCACGTACTCGACCGCCGGATTGCCACGGGACATGGCATTGCCGATCACCACCAGATCCGGTGCCGGATCGAGCTGCGCCGGGTCGTAGCCTTGGGTCAGTTCAATGCCTTGCGCCTCGAGTTGCGTGCTCATCGGCGGGTAGACGTTGGCATCGGAGCCGGTCACGTGATGGCCCAGCTCTTTGGCCAGAACCGCCATCGAACCCATGAAAGTGCCGCAGATACCAAGAATATGAATGTGCATAGTCGACCTCGTAAAACATGGCCGCAGGTTAGCTTAGGGTGGGAAAATTCGCACCTTGTGTTTCCACTTCTCGGACGCACTGATGATCGTTCCCACGCTCCGCGTGGGAATGCAGCCAGGGACGCTCTGCGTCCCAAAAGCGGACGCAGAGCGTCCAGGGAGGCATTCCCACGCAGAGCGTGGGAACGATCAGCTATGCGGAGCGGGCGATGCCGTGTTTTCGCAGCTTGCGATAGAGGGTATTTCGGCTAACACCCAAATGCTCAGCCGTATGCGTCATGTGCCATCGCGTCTGCTCCAGTGCATTCAACAGCGCCAAACGCTCGGCATCCTCCAGCGGATGCTCCGCTGGCTCCTCGATAGCTTGCGCTACCGCCGGCCGGGCCTGTCGAATCATCAACGGCAAATCCTCCAACCCGATCCGCCCGCCGTCACACAAGGCCGCCAACGTACGCAGCACATTGCGCAACTGCCGAACGTTCCCCGGCCAGGCGAAACCGAGCAAGGCCTGGCGCGCCGGCCCATCAATCAACACCGTTTCACCGCGCGCTTCTTCGGCCAGCAAAAAGTCGAGCAACTGTGATTTGTCACTGCGTTCGCGCAATGGCGGCAGTGCGACTTCCAGCCCATTGAGCCGGTAATACAGATCTTCACGGAAGCTGCCGTCCTGCACCCGTTCCAGCAGATTGCGGTGCGTGGCGCTGATGATCCGCACATTGACCGATTCCGGCTCTCCTCCGATTGGCACGACCTGCCGGTCTTCCAGCACCCTTAACAACCGTGTCTGCAAGGCCAGCGGCATATCGCCGATTTCATCCAGGAACAAAGTACCGCCATCGGCCTGCTGTAACTTGCCGCGCATGCCCTCCTTGCGCGCGCCGGTGAAGCTGCCAGCGCGATAGCCGAACAATTCGCTCTCGATCAAGCTTTCGGGGATAGCTGCGCAGTTGAGGGCAACGAAGGTTTTTTCCGCGCGTTGACTGGCTTGATGCAGCGCTTTGGCGAAGGCCTCTTTGCCCGAGCCGGTTTCACCGTTGATCAACAGCGGCACGTCCCGCTCGTAGACGCGCAAGGCCTTGCGAAAATCCGCCTGCAAGCCGCTATCGCCCAGGCAGATGCCAGGCATCGCAGCCCGATCTTCAACAACGGGGGCTGGCTTCAGCGGCACAGGTACGCGCCGCGACTCGCCACGCAGCACGGCAAACAGCCGGCGCCCATCACGGGTGCGCAGTGGCCAACTCGCACTGGCATGGCTGCTGGCGCGGCCGAGCAATTCATCCAGCGAGCAATCGAAAAACGCTTCAACCGGTTTGCCGAGCAAGCCGCCGCGCACAAACCCCAGCAGGTTCAGGGCACTTTGGTTGACCGCACTGATCCGTCCTTCACCATCAAACGCCAGCAATCCTTCACTGAACAAGCCGACGGACTCGGCCTGCAAATGAAAACGCAGCAGCCACTGGTTGTCGAAACAACGCAGGAAATAGCAGCTCTCAATCATCTTCGCCGAAAGATTGACCAGCGCCATGGTGTGAAACTGACTCTGACGCGAGACATCGTGCCGTGCCGAGGACACATCGAGCACCGCCAGCAGTTCGCCATGCGGGTCGAACACCGGGCTCGCCGAACAGGTCAGGCCGGTGTGACGGCCACGAAAATGTTCGTCCTGGTGAATGGTCAGCGCCTGGCGCTCCACCATGCAGGTACCGATACCGTTGGTGCCTTCGCAGGCCTCGCTCCAGTCGGCGCCGAGCCAGAGGCCGGCACGCTCGAAAATCTTCCGTTCGGCGGGGGCCGTCACGCAGTTGAGGATCACGCCGCGCGCATCGGTCAACAGCACCGCATGGCCGGCGCCTGAGAGTTGCTGATGCAGGCTGGTCATTTCGTTGCCGGCGATGTGCAGCACTTGTTGCAAGCGTTCGCGGCTTTCGAGGACGCGCCCATGCTCAAGCACCGTCGGCGCCATGCTCAGGGCCGGGTCAAGGTGATAGTCCTCAAGACAACGCAGCCAGGAACGGGCGATGGACGGATCGCTGCCTGGACCGTGCAGATGGGTTTTCCCCTGCGTGACGGTCAATACTTGCTGGGCATGGCGACTCAAATGGTTGTCGTGCATTTCTTATTGTTCTCCCCGAGAGCAGTGCCGCCCCTTTCAGGCCTGGCACACGCCTTGTGGCGAGGGAGCTTGCTCCCGTTCGAGTGCGAAGCGCTCGCCAGAACCTGACCGGTAGACATTTTGGAGCCGCTTCGCAGCCCAGCGCGAGCAAGCTCCCTCGCCACAAAAAGGATTATCCGCGCGGCATCCTGCGGCCGAGCATCCTCCAGCCCGGCGCGCATTGCAATGCTGGCGAGACCCATCAGTCACAAGCTGTGCCATAAGCGGTACAAACTGTCACAGGGACTGTACCGAAAGCGTCACAGCCGTCACCCGCCCGTCTGGGAAAAATCGTCCAAGGCCTTGATTTGCCTGAGCTGCAGGGCAATGGCCCGACCTTTGCTCTACGCTTATAGCAAGCGCACATGCGCGACTCCCTATAAGCACAAAAGCAAGGAGAGACCACCATGCGTTACGCTCACCCCGGTACTGAAGGCGCTATCGTTTCGTTCAAGAGCAAATACGGTAACTACATCGGCGGCGAGTTCGTCGCGCCTGTCAAAGGTCAGTACTTCA
>NZ_RCNW01000152.1:0-1886 GCF_004307605.1 Pseudomonas sp. Sample_24 | reverse complement strand
TACTTCATCCACAAGGATGGCGTGCGTTTCGAACTGCCGCAGATCTTCTTCATGCGCGTGGCCATGGGCCTGGCGATCGAAGAGAAGCACAAAGAAGACCGTGCGATCGAGTTCTACAACCTGCTGTCGTCCTTCGACTACATGTCGTCGACGCCGACCCTGTTCAACGCCGGCACCCTGCGTCCACAGCTGTCGAGCTGCTACCTGACCACCGTGCCGGATGACCTGTCGGGCATCTATCACGCGATCCACGACAACGCCATGCTGTCGAAATTTGCCGGCGGCCTGGGCAACGACTGGACGCCGGTGCGTGCGCTGGGTTCGTACATCAAGGGCACCAACGGCAAGTCGCAAGGCGTTGTGCCGTTCCTCAAAGTAGTGAACGACACCGCTGTGGCCGTGAACCAGGGTGGCAAGCGCAAAGGCGCTGTGTGTGCCTACCTGGAAACCTGGCACATGGACATCGAAGAGTTCATCGAGCTGCGCAAGAACACTGGTGATGACCGTCGTCGTACCCACGACATGAACACCGCCAACTGGATCCCTGACCTGTTCATGAAGCGTGTCTTCGATGACGGCAAGTGGACCCTGTTCTCGCCATCCGAAGTACCGGACCTGCACGACCTGACCGGCAAGGCCTTCGAAGAGCGTTACGAGTACTACGAAGCCCTGACCGAGTACCCGGGCAAGGTCAAGCTGTTCAAGACCATCCAGGCCAAAGACCTGTGGCGCAAAATGCTGTCCATGCTGTTTGAAACCGGCCACCCATGGCTGACCTTCAAAGACCCGTGCAACCTGCGCAGCCCGCAGCAGCACGTCGGCGTGGTCCACAGCTCGAACCTGTGCACCGAGATCACCTTGAACACCAACAAGGACGAGATCGCCGTTTGCAACCTGGGCTCGATCAACCTGCCGAACCACATCGTGGGCGGCAAGCTCGACACCGCCAAGCTGCAACGTACCGTCAACACCGCCGTGCGCATGCTCGACAACGTGATCGACATCAACTACTACTCGGTGCCGCAAGCGAAGAACTCCAACTTCAAGCACCGTCCGGTCGGCCTGGGCATCATGGGCTTCCAGGATGCGCTGTACCTGCAGCACATCCCTTACGGCTCCGATGCTGCGGTGCAGTTCGCCGACACGTCCATGGAAGCTGTCAGCTACTTCGCGATCCAGGCGTCCTGCGACCTGGCCGACGAGCGTGGCGCCTACGAGACGTTCCAGGGCTCGCTGTGGTCCAAGGGCATCCTGCCGCTGGATTCGCAACAGATCCTGATCGAAGCCCGTGGCCAGAAGTACATCGATGTCGACCTGAAGGAAACCCTGGACTGGGCACCGGTACGTGCCCGCGTGCAGAAAGGTATCCGTAACTCCAACATCATGGCCATCGCGCCGACCGCGACCATCGCCAACATCACTGGCGTATCGCAGTCGATCGAACCGACCTACCAGAACCTCTATGTGAAATCGAACCTGTCGGGCGAATTCACCGTGATCAACCCGTACCTGGTTCGCGACCTCAAGGCTCGCGGTCTGTGGGACTCGGTCATGATCAACGACCTGAAGTACTACGACGGTTCGGTGCAGCAGATCGAGCGCATCCCGCAAGAACTCAAAGAGCTCTACGCGACCGCGTTCGAAGTGGACACCAAGTGGATCGTCGACGCGGCCAGCCGTCGTCAGAAGTGGATCGACCAGGCTCAGTCGCTGAACCTGTACATCGCCGGCGCTTCGGGCAAGAAGCTGGACGTGACCTACCGCATGGCTTGGTACCGTGGCCTGAAAACCACTTACTACCTCCGTGCCCTGGCCGCGACCAGCACCGAGAAGTCGACCATCAACACCGGCAAGCTGAACGCTGTTTCCAGCGGCGGCAACCACGG
>NZ_RCNW01000449.1:0-13322 GCF_004307605.1 Pseudomonas sp. Sample_24 | reverse complement strand
GGCGAATGCCGCGCACGCCGAGGAACGGGTTTTCTTCCTTGGCAATCGGCCAATAAGGCAGCGGTTTGTCACCGCCGACATCCAGCGTACGCACCACCAGCGGCCGCCCGGCGAGGCCATCGAGGACACGGCGGTATTCGGCTTCCTGCGTCGCCTCGTCCGGCGCTTGCGGGTGGGCCATGAAAATCAGTTCGGTGCGCAACAGGCCAATGCCTTCGGCGCCCTGCTCCACCGCGCCGGTCACACCGGCGCTCTCACCAATGTTGGCAAACACCTCCACCGCATGCCCGTCGGTCGTCAACGCCGGTTGATGGCGTTGTTCGGCGGCAGCCTTCAGACGTTGCTCACGGGTATCACGCTCTTCAGTTGCGCGCTGCAAAGTGGCCACATCGGCATCCACGTGCAGGCGACCGCGCTGACCATCGAGCAACAACGGCGTGCCGGGCGCCAGCAGCAGCACTGCAGGGCCGGCGCCGACCAGTGCCGGAATACCCAGGGCCCGGGCGACAATGGCGCTGTGCGCGGTGGCGCCGCCACGGGCGGTAAGAATGCCGGCCACACGGGCCGGATCGAGACGCGCCACATCGGAAGGGCCGACTTCGTCCATCACCAGAATGTACGGTTGATCCGGCTCGTGCGGGGTTTCGATTCCGCACAGTTGCGCCAACACGCGCCGGCCAATGTCGCGCAGATCGGCGGCGCGCTCGGCGAGCAACGCGTCGTGCAAGGCTTCCTGCTGCCGGGCCGCCGCTTCAATTACCGACATCCACGCCGCTTCGGCGCTTTCGCCCTGCTTGAGGCGGGTGTCGACTTCATCGGTCAACTCAGGGTCGTCGAGCATTTCCTGGTGGGTGATGAAAATCTCGCGAATGGCCTTGGCCTTGCTGCGCTCGATCAAGCCCTGAATGTCCTGGCGTACCGCGGCCAGTGCTTGCTTGAGACGCTCGCGCTCGGTCGCCGCGGATTCACCGCGCAGCGGGTATTCGATGGTTTGCAGCACTTGAATATGCGCCGGGCCGATGGCGATTCCCGGCGCAGCGGCGATAGCCTGCACCAGACTCCCGGAGGTTGGCGCCAGCAGTACTTGCGTCACTTCAGCGATTTCTTCGCGCGGCTGGCTCACCGGTGGCAGCGGCTCGACTTCCTCACCCAGGCCTTCTTCGATGGCAGCCAATAGCGCGGGCAAGGCATCGGCGGCAATACTGGGCTCGGCGATGATTTCCAGCACCTGACCGCGACGGGCGCCGAGGCTGAGCAATTTGCTCAGACTCTTGACCGATACCGCGCTGTCCTGACCATCGACGATGCGGATGCGAATCTCGCCTTCAAAACTTTTTGCCAATTGCGCGAGAATCTTCGCCGGGCGCGCATGCAATCCGTGGGCGTTCGCCAGCGCAATGCGCGCACTCGGCCAATCGGCAGGCAGTTCACCACCGAGCACTTCCAGCACCGCACGGCAGCTGGTGGCGCGCCCCAATTCATGGCCTCGACCTTCTATCAACAAGGCGCACAGACGTTCGAGCAACGCCTGATGGGCCTCGCCCAGACTGGCCAGGCAAAACAGTCCGTTAAGCGCTTGGCCGAGGTAACGCAGCGGTTTGTCCGGGGTGACGAAGGCCAGTCCCGGACGCTTCACCGTTTGCTCGCTGTGCAGCCACCACAGACCATCACCCAGCGGCAGAGCTTCGACCTGCTGCAACACTGCCGAGAAACCGTTGCTCACGCAGTCGGCCTGGCGCAGCAATCGCGCGCCGCGCCAAACCAGCTCTTCGAAATCTTCAGCGGCAACGCCCAGGCCAATCATCTGTGCATCCAGCGCCAGCTCCTGCGGCGCGCCTTGCAGCAGCTTGAGCAAGGCTTCGGCAGAGCTGGCGCGACGCAAGGCCTGTCCCAGATCGGTCTCGCCGAGGGCCCGGGTCAGCAGCTGCAACAGGCGCAGGTGTTCGTCGGATTTGGCAGCGATGCCAATGGCCAGGTAAACGGTCTGGCCGTCGCCCCAATCAACGCCGTCGGGGAACTGCATCAGCCGCACGCCCGTGGTGTATACCTGATCGCGGGTTTGCGGCGTACCGTGGGGAATGGCAATACCTTGACCGAGAAAGGTCGAGCCCTGGGCTTCACGGGCCTGCAGACCGGCCAGGTAACCGTCGGCAACCAGGCCATCGGCGACCAGATGTCCGGCCAGTAATTGCAACGCTGCGGCCTTATCCACAGCCGACTGGCCCATGGAAATCTGCTCTATGGTGAGCTCGAGCATGCTTTCTCCTTTTTGGCACCTTGGGTGCCAGGTATTGTTTTGAATGATTCAGCTTAGGCTTTTGTCTTGAAACAATCTTTGGCGGTTTCGCGGCAGCACCTGCCAAAGCGTATTTAATCCAGAAAATACGCCTGCTGAAACGTTTAATCTAGAATGATTGGCACGTTACTCGATTCTGTTGCGTCGTTGAAGCCCAACTTGTCGGATGCGTTGTGACGATGGTCGACTGCCCGAATCGGGTACGATTGGCGAAAATGTCGAGGCAAGCTCGAGAAAACAAGGAATTGCGGGTTGAAACTCAGTGATATAGCTCAGTTGGCCGGTGTGTCCGTCACCACCGCCAGCTACGTCATCAATGGCAAAGCCGAACAGCAACGCATCAGCAGCGCTACCGTCGAGCGCGTACGCGCGGTGGTCGAATTGCACGGCTTCACACCCAATCCCCAGGCTGCCGGCCTGCGCAGCCGGCACACCCGCACGCTGGGCTTTATTTTGCCGGATCTGGAAAACCCCAGTTACGCGCGAATCGCCAAACTGCTGGAACAGGGCGCGAGGGCTCGCGGCTATCAGCTGCTGATCGCCAGTTCCGACGATGCACCGGACAGCGAACGGCAATTGCTGCAACTGTTCCGCGCCCGGCGCTGTGACGCGTTGATCGTTGCCAGTTGCCTGCCCCCCGGCGACGACAGCTACCGGCAATTACAGGCCAAGGGCCTGCCGATCATCGCCATCGACCGGGTCATGGAGCCCGAGCATTTCTGCTCGGTGATCAGTGACGACCGTGAAGCCAGCCTGCACCTGACGCAAAGCCTGCTCGACCCGCTGCCCAAACAGATTGCCTTGATCGGCGCCCGTCCCGAGCTGAGCATCAGCCAGGAGCGCGCCGCCGGTTTCAAAGAGGCGTTGACCGGTTACAACGGTGAAATGCTGATCGAGCACGGCGAGTCGTTCAGCCGCGAATGCGGTAAACAGTTGATGGAAGAATTACTTCAGCGTGTCGGGCATCTTCCCGAAGCGCTGGTGACCACTTCCTACGTACTGCTGCAAGGCGTGTTCGATGCCTTGCACGACTTCCCGTTGAAAAACCGCCCACTGCGCCTCGGCACTTTCGGCGATACCCAATTGCTGGACTTTTTGCCGTTGCCGGTCAACGCCATGGCCCAGCAACATCAGTTGATCGCCGACAAAGCCCTGGCCCTGGCCCTGGCAGCCATCGAGCAATCCGATTACCAACCCGGCGTGCAGGCCATTGCCCGGACGTTCAAACAACGTATTCGTCAGGACTGAGCCATGGACCTGATCGACACCCACACACACCTGGACTTTCCCGACTTCGACGCGGATCGTCAGGCACTGATGGCCGAAAGCCGCGCCCTCGGGGTCAGGGAAATGGTGGTGCTGGGGGTTTGTCAGGGCAACTGGCAGCGGGCCTGGGAGCTGGTGCAAGACGATCCCGACCTGCATGCCGCGTTCGGCTTGCACCCGGTGTACCTGGACGATCATCGGCCTGAACACCTGACGCAACTCGGCGACTGGCTGACCCGCCTTGCCGGGCATCGGCAGCTGTGTGCTGTGGGTGAAATCGGCCTGGACTACTACATCGAAACCCTCGATCGCCAGCGTCAGCAAGCGTTGTTCGAGGCGCAACTGCGACTGGCGGTGGACTTCAATCTGCCGGCGCTAATTCATGTGCGGCGCAGTCACGCGGCGGTGATTGCCACACTGAAACGCTTCAAGTCGAAACGTGCCGGGATCATCCACGCCTTCGCCGGCAGTCAGGAAGAAGCCCGCGAGTACATCAAGCTCGGCTTCAAGCTGGGCCTGGGCGGTGCCGCGACCTGGCCGCAAGCGTTGCGCATGCACCGCGTGCTGGCAAAATTGCCGCTCGAATCGGTGGTGCTGGAAACCGACTCACCGGACATGGCGCCCGCGATGTTTCCCGGTCAACGCAACAGCCCGGCGCATTTGCCGGCAATCTGTGCCGCACTGGCCGACATCATGGCCATCAGCCCCGAACAACTGGCTGCCGCCAGCACCGCCAATGCCCGTGAGTTGTTCGGCTGGTAAACACATTAAGCAGATCGTTCCCACACTCTGCGTGGGAATGCAGCCCGGGACGCTCCGCGCCCCATCCAGAGCCGAACGCGGAGCGTCCGATGAGGCATTCCCACGCAGAGCGTGGGAACGATCATGCGATGCGGATTTAAACGCGAAATGCGCTGATCAACTGTTTGAGCTCAACCACCTGCGCCGACAACGCGCGGCTGGCGTCCTCGGTCTGGTGCGCACCCTCAGCGGTGCGCTCGCCGGCGCGGTTGATCTCAACGATGTTCTGGTCGATGTCGTGGGCCACAGCGGTCTGCTGCTCCACGGCGGCGGCGATCTGCTGGTTCTGGTCGACGATCATGCCGACCGCACCGAGGATATTTTCCAGTGCGAGCTGGACCTTTTCTGACTGCCCCACGGTGCCGTTCGCCATCTCATGGCTGACCCCCATCGCCTTGACCGCCGCACCGACACCGCCGTGCAACTTGGCGATCATCTGCTCGATTTCCTCAGTCGATTGCTGGGTGCGTTTGGCCAGGGTCCGGACTTCGTCAGCCACTACGGCAAACCCGCGCCCCTGCTCACCGGCCCGTGCCGCTTCGATCGCAGCGTTCAGCGCCAGCAGGTTGGTCTGCTCGGCAATGCTCTTGATCACTTCCAGCACGCGACTGATGGATTGGCTGTCACTGGCCAGTTGATTGATCACCAACACCGACTGATCAATCTCGCTGGCCAGTGCCGCGATGCTGCCTTGCTGGGACTGCACCAGGCCGCGCCCGCTGATGGTTTCATCGTTGACGCTGTGGGCGCTGCTGACCGCTGCCGCCGCACTGCGCGCCACTTCCAGGGAAGTGGCGGACATCTGGTTCATCGCCGTGGCGACCTGCTCGATTTGGGTGCGCTGCCCGGCCACCGCCTGGTTGCTTTGCGCCGAAACATTTTCCACTTGCCCGGCTTGACGCTCGACCTCGCTGACGGTCTGCCCGACGCGTTCGATCAGGTCATGGATTTTCTTCACCGTGCCGTTGAACACCTCGCCCAACTCTCCCAGCTCGTCGCGGCTGTTGGCACTGAACGTCACTGTCATGTCGCCGGCCGCCACCTTGTCCATGACCCCCCCCAGACGCTTGAGTGTGGTTCGGGTAGACGCGTAGAAACCGCCGTAGAGATAGAAGATCAGGACAAACACCACCGACAGCGCCACGGCCTGCAGGATCATGTGTGTGCGGTTCTGGTCCAGACGTTGCTGCAACTGGTTGCCGAGAAACTTCAGGGTGGCTTCATTGAGTTGGTAGGTCGAATCCATCAAGCCAGTGACCTGGTCGTAGAAGGCTTGCCATGGCGTATCGAGTGTATCGGCCATCACCACCTTTTCTTCGAACAGCTCGCTGGCTTTTTTCAACGAGGCCCTGCTGCTGTCTGCCTGAGCAGCCAGGGTCTGCGCCGCGGCCTTGCTGGAGTTTGTCGCGTCTTGCAACTTCAGGCCGTACTCGGCCTGGAGTTTTTCGATCTGCCCCAACAGGTCATCGAATCGGTTGCTCGATGCCGAGTTGAGAAAACCTTGCCCCAGCGAGGCCGCGCCCATCGCACGGCCGTCCCCCAGAATCTGGGTGATGCGCGGAGTAACGTTGGTCACCAGTTCGCTGAGTTGGCGCATGTCGCTTTGATTGTCGAGGCTCAGACCGGCCTGACTGGCAATGAGTTGGCTGAAAAGCTGGGCATTACCCACCAGCTTGCCCGCCAGGGCACTTTTGCTTTGCAGGGATGTTTCCGTTTGCTGTGCCTTGAACGCAGCGACCATCTCATCGCGTTTGCCGTCGAACACCGCAATGTGCTCCGGATCGCTGCTCATTGCCGTCAACCCTTGCAGGCGCGTCAGCACGCTTTTTTCCAGGCTGCTGATTTGCGCCTCGATATTCCCGGCCCTGCCGGACTGGCCGAGGGCAAAATTGATCTGCACCAGGTTGTTCAAGGTTTCCAGATCGCGTCGTAGCGTCAGGCTACTGCCCAACAGGTCGAGGCTTTGCAGTTCGATCCGGGTGCCCTGGAATTCGCGATAGGAATCGCGTACCAGATAGAAATTGGTGACTAACATTGGCACCAGGAACAGGACGCTGATCAGGCTGAACTTCATGCCGAAGCTCAGGCGATTCATTAGCGCAACGGCGGGATAGAGCAAGCTCTTCACTGGAAGTCTCCCTTGGATTTCTTATTTTTATTGGCAGGCGCAGCGAGGCAGCAGATAGCCACTATTGAGCGCTATCCCTGTATAGCTTAAATCGGCAGGAAGTTTTGTAACTTAAGGTTAACGAGAGGTCAGCGCAGCCCTGTAGCAGCGGGCATCACTTGCTACAGGGATCAATCGCTTCAGGGCAAGACAGTCCACAATGCAAAACCGGCATACCACAGCACCGCCGCTCGCAGCAGTAACTCCCAGAGCCGGTCGAGATTGTTGATGCCGTCGGGCCCTGCGACCGGTGCAGGAATTTCCGCGGCCACCCGCCCAGCCTTCTCGATCAACTGAGCAGCGCTGATGTTCCAGTTCAGCAATTCGTGCAACATCACCCGGCTGACAGCAACAAAATTGCCGACCAGGGCAAAGCTCGCGGCCAGCAAGCGCACCGGCACCCAATCGAATGCGTGACGCAATTGCCCTGCGCGCTCGACCACGGCCGGGTTTTGCCCGTGCTCTTCAGCCAGGGCCAGCAGGCGGTAGCTCAAGGCGGCGACCGGCCCCAACAGGAAGTACCAGAAAATCACCGCAAAGAAACTCTGGTAAGCCTCCCACAGCAAATGCCCTTCAACCCGCTCCAGCAGTTGTTCGCCGCTGTCGGCGCAGATATCCAGATCGCGCTTGGCGACATGGGCCGCCGCTTGCAGGTCTTCTCGACGCCAGGCATCGCGAAACGGCCCAAGACCGGCGAGCAGATCTCCGCGCCCCAGGCTGTAGATAACCACCAACAGGTGTACCGGCAAGGCCAGAAGACCGTAAGCCACCGGGTCAATCACCACCAGCAGCAGGCCCAGAAGCGCAACGGGAAACAGCACCAGCACCGCTAGAACCAGCCATGGACGCTGCACCAGACGCGGGCTGAGCTCAAGCTTGTGCAGCTCGCGAACCCAGCCGCCATCGCGTTGAACCCGATGGCGCAGGGCCGAAAACTTCTCGATCCAGACCGCCAACAGCAACACCAGAAAACTCATTGTCCTTCCTCTTTTGCCAGGGCTGCGCGATAGCGTGCCCAGTCGAACGCCGGCCCCGGATCCGTCTTGCGCCCGGGGGCGATGTCGCTATGCCCACAGATCCGCTGTGCAGTGATCGCCGGGAACGCCGCTTGCAACTGCCGAGTCAGCCCGGTCAACGCATCATACTGAGCATCGGTGAATGGCAGATCATCCGTGCCTTCCAATTCAATGCCCACGGAAAAATCGTTACAGGTTTCCCGCCCCTCGAAATTCGAAACGCCAGCGTGCCAGGCGCGCTCAAGACAAGAGACAAACTGGGTAACCGTACCGTCACGCTCAATCAGAAAATGTGCGGACACCCGCAGATCGGCAATCCCCTCAAAGTAGGGGTGCTCCGTGACATCCAGACGATTCTGGAAAAACGCCTGCACCTTGCCCGTGGCGAACTGCGCCGGCGGCAGGCTGATGTTATGGATCACCAGCAGGGAAATTTCGCCCTCGGGGCGCGCATTGAAGTTGGGCGAGGGGCACAAACGCACGTCCTGACACCAACCGCTCGCGGGGTCCAACTGCATACCGATTCCTTCAACGACAAGTGTGTTGGCCGTCAGTATGCCGCGATAGCCCCCCGGGATGCGATCACTTGCCACGCTCAAGGCGTCGCAGATTGCCGATCACCTTCTCCAGCGCCCGATCAAACAGCAAGGTGTCATCGAGCGTACGCACCGTACCGCGACGAAACTCCAGGGCCAGGCTCGCACGGCTGTGCTCCAGCACCTTCATGCCAGTGCGGTTGACGAAAATGTAATGGCCCGTGACGTCGATAATCGCTGCCAGCTTGCAGCGCAGCGTATTGTCCTGATCCTCCTGGAACTCGACCCAGCCACCAAGGCGCAACTGGTCCACGTGCCACAGCCCGATATCATCGGCCGACAAAGGCACCGCAGTGGCCTGTACCGGTCCTTCATCGGCTGACTGCAAGACCATTGCTTCGAGCACCTGAACCAACTCCGGCGCGTCCTTTGGCGCATGAGGCTCAGGCTCGAACAACTGAACATGCAAACCTTCCAGCTCACTGAAAAACTCACTGGTGGCGAACGGATCGAACGTCGAACCACTCAGGCCTTCGCGCAACGCCTTGAGCAAGCCCGGCACCAGCGCCAGCAAGCGCGAACGCGCGTCCGGTTCGTCATGGCACTGAACGCTCCAGACCAACTGCTCCATGGTCTGCACAGCCGCATGCCACTGCGTCGATTGATGACCGTGCTTGAGAAAGGTCAGCAGCAACACTTTGCTCCAGGCGTCCTGAACAAACAGCACCACGCTGCGCGGCAGACTTTTGCCCAACAAGGCCAGATTCAAAGCCTGTTCGACATGTTGACGGGCCAACGCAGCTTTCGCCCGGCCTTCTTCAGCATCACGAGTGCGCTGCTCCAGCAGTTCACTGCGACGCCGCTCATCGGCGGTGAACGCCAGGAAGTCAGCCAGCAGATCGGAAAAAATCGTCGGGTCATCGACGAAGTCATTCAACAACCGCTTCACCACCTGCTCGATGCGCAAGTACAGGCTATCGCGCTGAACATCGTCGCAGCTGCTCCAGCCGAGCGTGGCACTGGCTATTTCATTGAGCAGACGCCTGGCCGGGTGATCGCCGCGACTGAAAAAACGCTTGTCCAGAACCGCCACCTTGACCATCGGGATTTGCAACTGGCCAACCAACGCCTTGAGGCTCTGCGGCAAGTCGCGGTCGTGGCGGATGCACTCGAACAGCATGGCGATCAGGTTGATGACATCTTCATCCGCCACCCCCACCACGCGCGACTTGCCGCTTTTGACACTGACGCGAGTCAGCAACTGTCCCAGCTGATTGCGCAGATCGAAATCGTCCTGACTGGCGTGCGTCGGCACGTATTGCTGCAAGTACGAAAGCAGCCGCAACAGGTCCCGTGAGGAAATCGGCTGTGCGGGCACGCTTGCTTCGAGGGTTGGCGTGAAACGGCCGCGCACCTGGGACAACAGGTGCTGCAATGGCAGAAACACCGGTGGCAGGCTGTCGTCGAGCGCTGGCTCTTGCGACTCAACGGCCACAGGCGTTTCGACAGACGTAGCAATCGTTCGTGCCGGGACGGGCTGGAGATCGGGCAGCACGCCCATGACTACCAATAACTGGTTGGCTTCACCATAGAGCTGGTCAGCATCGTTGAGCACATAGCGCTCGAACAATTTGAGGATAATCAACTTGACCTTGATCTCTACCCCGAGATTGCGCCCGGCCTGCAGGAAAAACTCACACAGCAACGTCGGCCCCAAAGGGTTGTGCCTTTCAATCAGCGTCTTGCCCAACAGCGTACTGAGGCGTGCGGTGAGCTGGTCGAGCGCCAAACCGTCACGATCCAGTATTTTATTGACCATCGCTTCTACCGCGACTGTGCGCTCCAGCTCGTCGCCGGGCTGCGCAAACGAAGCGCCGGCCGACAGCGCCATGGAGCCGTTCACAGGTGTTACGTCGTAGCGGGAAAGACGAGCAAATGCCTCGAAGATCTGATCGAAAAAAAGCCGCTCGATACTTTTGCGCTTGAGGCGCAAATCGCGCATGGCCTGGAAGTAAATGTTCTGCTCGATGCTATCTCGAGCCCGATCCGTCATTTCAAAAAGTGTGTCGTCCGCATTGTCAAACAGCGCCTGCAGGCCTTTCCTGAGCTGCAGCACAGCCTTGTCGCGAACCTGAAGGAGAATCACAGGCAGGCGGGTGAGCGGCGTATGAATCGCCTGATCGGTAGGCGCCTTGTGCAAAGGCACTACATTCCCGTCGTTGTGCATCCCGGTCCCCCTGAAACAATGATTCCACGAATCGTCAAAGTCATGACGTCAATTGCAAGGCGCAATTATCTTGCAAAAAACCACCCCGGTACCAGCGACCCGTGTTCCTCCATGGAAATACAGACCAGTACGGGCGGTATTTGCTTGCGGGAATCGACCAAATGCATGTTTCGCTGCGCCGACAATCTTTCGCACGCCTTGGGTTGCTCCGCGGCATGGCCCTATAATCGGACCACTTTGTTTGTGGAGTCCGTTATGCCGAATCTACGTCTCGCCGATCTGAACGCCGAAATCGAAGCCAACGTGCGCCGCGCGTTGCTCGAAGACATCGGCAGCGGCGACATCACCGCGCAGCTGATCCCGGCCGAACGCCTGGCCAAAGCCACCATCATTACTCGCGACGCTGCCGTCATTGCTGGCACCGCTTGGGTCGACGCGGTTTTCCGGCAACTGGACCCACGGGTCGCAGTGCATTGGCAAGTCGCCGATGGCGAGCGGGTGAAACCCAATCAGGTGCTGTTCCACCTCGAAGGTCCGGCGCGCTCGCTGCTGACCGGCGAACGCAGCGCGCTGAACTTCCTGCAAATGCTGTCCGGTGTGGCCACTCGCGCGCAGTACCTGGCGGACTTCGTTGGCGAAACCCAGGTCAAGCTGCTCGACACCCGCAAAACCCTGCCGGGGCTGCGTCTGGCGCAAAAGTACGCCGTGACCTGCGGCGGTTGCCACAACCACCGCATCGGCCTGTATGACGCCTTCCTGATCAAGGAAAACCATATTGCTGCTTGTGGCGGCATTGCGCAGGCCATTGCCGCCGCGCACAAGATCGCGCCGGGCAAACCGGTAGAGATTGAGGTAGAAAGCCTGGATGAGCTCAAAGAAGCCCTGACGGCCGGGGCAGACATCATCATGCTCGACGAACTGAGCCTGGATGACATGCGCGAAGCCGTGCGCCTGAACGGCGGCAAGGCAAAACTGGAGGCCAGCGGCGGGATCAATGAAAGCACGCTGCTGCCGATCGCCGAAACCGGCGTGGATTACATCTCGATTGGTGCGATGACCAAGGATGTGAAAGCGGTGGATCTGTCGATGCGCTTGAGTCTCTGATCACATCGAACTGTAGGAGCGAGCAGGCTCGCTCCTACATGAGTGTCAAACCACCAGATTATTCATCTCGCAGTACTCTTCCCACTCGACGCCCAACACTTCGGCAGCTTCCTTATGCAGCTCCAGGCGCTTGGCCTCGAACTCTTGCGGGGTGCAGGTGTACTTGAGCGTCAACTCCCAAGGCTGCAGGCCCTGGGCCTCCGCCTCATCCTCGAACGCCCACTGGATCTGATCTTTCTGATCGTCGGCGGGCAGGTCCTTGATCTCATCGGCTAACTGGGGTGAGTCGATCAAGTATTTCTTGAGCGCTTCTTCGTGGCGGGCTTCTTGGGTCAACTCTTTAACGGTCATGGCGTTCTCGCTGATCTGGGGAATGGAAGATGGATCTGGATCATCAAGGATCTCTCTGACGCAAAAAACCGTATGAAGCGCGGTTTGTCTGGCCTTCAGAACCATTCGGGATCATCTGAAAACAGAGTGTCGCTGGTGCCCGAGACAGGAATCGAACCTGCGACCTTCGCGTTACGAGTGCGCTGCTCTACCGGCTGAGCTACACGGGCGGTGGGCTAAACCTAGCACTGACTTTAGGGTCAGGCAACTTCCAAGTCGCTTCAATTTTCTGCGGACAAAAAAATGCCCCACAGCTTTCACTACGGGGCATTTTCTACAACGTTGAAGCCATCAGGCTGAAGGGCTGATTAAACGCCCGAAGCCTTGGCAGCTGCCACGTCTTTGATGGACAGCTTGATACGGCCGCGGTTGTCCACGTCCAGTACCAGTACTTCCACTTCCTGACCTTCCTTGAGGATGTCGGTCACTTTCTCAACGCGAGCATCGCTCAGCATGGAGATGTGCACCAGACCGTCCTTGCCAGGCAGAATGTTGACGAATGCGCCGAAGTCGACGATGCGCTCAACCTTACCGACGTAGATCTTGCCGATCTCGGCTTCAGCGGTGATACCCAGAACGCGCTGACGTGCTGCTTCAGCAGCTTCCTTGGTTTCGCCGAAGATCTTGATCGAACCGTCGTCTTCGATATCGATCGAAGCCTTGGTTTCTTCACAGATCGCACGGATGGTCGCGCCACCTTTACCGATAACGTCACGGATCTTGTCGGTGTCGATCTTCATCGCGATCATAGTCGGAGCGTTGGCCGACAGTTCGGTACGCGACTGGCCAATGATCTGGTTCATCTGACCGAGGATGTTCAGGCGCGCTTCCAGGGCTTGGCCCAGAGCGATCTCCATGATCTCTTCGGTGATGCCCTTGATCTTGATGTCCATCTGCAGCGCGGTGACGCCTTTGGCGGTACCGGCTACCTTGAAGTCCATGTCGCCCAAGTGGTCTTCGTCACCCAGGATGTCGGTCAGAACAGCGAATTTCTCGCCTTCTTTAACCAGACCCATGGCGATACCGGCAACTGGCGCCTTCATCGGCACACCAGCGTCCATCAGTGCCAGGGAAGCACCGCAAACGGAAGCCATCGAGCTCGAACCGTTGGATTCGGTGATTTCCGAAACCACGCGAATGGTGTACGGGAACACGTCGGCGGCAGGCAGCATGGCCGAAACCGAACGACGGGCCAGACGGCCGTGACCGATTTCACGACGACCGGCACCACCCATGCGACCACACTCGCCTACCGAGAACGGTGGGAAGTTGTAGTGCAGCATGAACGGGTCTTTTTTCTCGCCTTCCAGGGTGTCCAGCAGCTGTGCATCACGGGCGGTGCCCAGAGTTGCAACGACCAGGGCCTGGGTTTCGCCACGGGTGAACAGGGCCGAACCGTGGGTTTTTGGCAGGACACCGACTTCGATGTTCAACGGACGTACGGTCTTGGTGTCGCGACCGTCAATACGTGGCTTGCCGTTAACGATGTTTTCGCGAACGGTGCGGTATTCGATTTCAC
>NZ_RCNW01000238.1:0-13486 GCF_004307605.1 Pseudomonas sp. Sample_24 | reverse complement strand
TCACGGTGCCGAAGATCGCCGGGAAAATCCCGCCTTCGGTGTTCGCTTCACGCGGATCGTCGCTCAGGAATTCCCAGATCTTGCTGAAGTAGAAGCCGATCTTGGTGAGGGTGCCCATGCCATTGGGCTGGTAAGCGTGAACCACCTTGCCCAGACCAATCTCGATTTCCTTGCCGTTGGCATCACGGGCGGTGAGGCTGTCGCGATTGAACTGCGCGTGCAGATCATTCAGGCGCGCTTCAACATCCTGGTAACGGGCGTTCAGCTCAGCGCGTTCGGACTCCATGTCCGCTTGTGCGGTGGCGTCGAGCTTGCCATCGAGTTCCAGTTTGCGGCCGTGCAGACGGATGCGTTCCAGACCGGCGTTGATCGCACCGATGTCGACTTTTTCCAGGGTCTTGAGTTGCGCGGCCAGCTGATTCACGCGGTTGATTCGCGCTTGCAGCTCAGGCCAGGCAGCTTCACCCTCGGCAATGATCTTGCCATCCTGTTTGACGTTGACCAGGTAACCGTAGAAGTTGCCCCATTCACGGCGCTCCAGCGCCATCAATTCGACCGGAGTCTTCTGGTTGGTCAGCCACTCGCCGACGATCCAGGTGAAGTCGGTGCCATTCAAGTCACGGTTGCCGACCTTGATCAGCTCGCGGGTCATGAATTCGGGGCCTTCGTCAGGCACCGGCAAACCGGCGCTCTTCAGACGCGCTCGCGGCACTTCTTCCTTCTGTACGATTTCGCCGATCACCAAGTGATTGGCCTGGCCCGGCACGTCGTAGCTGGCATGCACCAGGTCCGCCGGCCAGAAGTGACCCAGACCGCGCACGGCAATCACTGCCAGCAGGCCAATGGTCATGATGACCGCGATGGACACCGCGCCACCGCTGATCCAGACGCCGGGGGCGCCGCTCTTGAACCATCCTTTCAGGGAGTTCTGTTTCACAGACTTCTACCTTTCTTAAAGCGACGAGTATTTCTTGCGCAGACGCTGACGAATCAGTTCCGCGAGGGTGTTCATGACGAAGGTGAACAACAGCAACACCAGCGCCGAAAGGAACAGCACGCGGTAGTGGCTGCCGCCGACTTCCGACTCGGGCATTTCCACCGCGACGTTGGCGGCCAGGGTGCGCAGGCCTTCGAACAGGTTCATTTCCATGACCGGGGTGTTACCGGTGGCCATCAGCACAATCATGGTTTCACCGACCGCACGGCCCATGCCGATCATCAGCGCCGAGAAGATGCCCGGGCTGGCGGTGAGGATCACCACGCGGGTCATGGTCTGCCAAGGCGTGGCACCGAGGGCCAACGAACCGAGGGTCAAGCCACGCGGCACACTGAACACGGCATCTTCAGCGATGGAGTAGATGTTCGGGATCACCGCAAAGCCCATGGCCAGGCCGACCACCAGTGCGTTGCGCTGGTCGTAGGTAATCCCTAAGTCGTGGGAGATCCACATGCGCATGTCGCCGCCGAAGAACCAGTTCTCCATGAACGGACTCATGTACAGCGACAGCCAGCCCACGAACAGGATCACCGGGATCAACAGCGCACTTTCCCAGCCGTCCGGGACTTTCAGGCGGATCGATTCAGGCAGGCGACTGAAGGCAAAACCCGCCACCAGAATGCCGATCGGTAGCAACATCAACAGGCTGAAGATGCCCGGCAAGTGCCCTTCGACATAGGGTGCGAGGAACAGACCGGCGAAGAAACCGAGGATCACCGTCGGCATCGCTTCCATCAGCTCGATCACCGGCTTGACCTTGCGGCGCATGCCCGGGGCCATGAAGTACGCGGTGTAGATTGCGGCGGCGACGGCCAGCGGCGCTGCCAGCAGCATGGCGTAGAAAGCGGCTTTCAAGGTACCGAAGGTCAGCGGCGACAGGCTCAGTTTCGGTTCGAAGTCCGTGTTGGCGGCGGTCGATTGCCAGACGTATTTAGGCTCGTCGTAGTTCTCGTACCAGACCTTGCTCCACAACGCGCTCCACGACACTTCCGGGTGCGGGTTATCGAGCAGCAACGGTTGCAGCTTGCCGCCGGCTTCCACGATGACGCGGTTGGCCCGCGGCGACAGACCGAACAGGCCCTCGCCTTCAACCACCTGGTCAACCAGCAAGGTGCGGTGCGCGGTGCTGTGGAACACGCCGAGCTTGCCGGAGGCGTCGAGGGCGACGAAGCCCTTGCGGCGCTCTTCGGCGGTGATTTCAACGATAGGCGTGGTGCCCATCTGGAAGGTGCGGATCTGCTTCAGGCGCTGTTCGCCATCCGGGTCGCGGGCCATGAACCACTGGGCCAGGCCACCTTTGGAATCGCCAAGAATCAGCGAGATACCACCGACCAGCTGCGTACTGGCGGTGATTTCAGCGTCGCCGTTTTCCAGCAATTTGTAGCGACCGTTCAGGCTCTTGTCGCGCAGGCTGAATACGTCGGCCTGGGCACGACCGTTGATAACGTATAACCACTGCTGACGCGGGTCGACGAAGATGTTCTTCACCGGCTCGGTCATTTGCGGCAAATCGATGCGCGTCTGCTCGTTGGTGATTTCACCGGTCATCATGTTTTCTTCGCTGGTCAGCGACAAAACATTGAGTTGCGAACCGGTGGAACCCACCAGCATCAGGGTCGAATCAGTCGCGTTGAGGCTGACGTGCTCCAGCACACCGCCCGCTTCGTTCACCGCGATCGGCGCTTCGCCATACGGATACTCGATGGCTGGCGAGATGGTTTTCTTGCCGTCCGGATAGCTGACCTTGTACGTGTGACGGAACACCAGGGCCTGACCATTGGACAGACCTACCGCCACCAGCGGGTGACCTGGCTGGTCTTTACCGATGGAGGTCACGCTAGTACCGGCCGGAACAGGCAAATCGACGCGCTTGAGTTCGGCGCCACTGTCGATATCGAAGAACAATGCCTGGCCTTTGTCGGAAACCCGCATGGCCACCTGGTTCTGCTCTTCCAGGGAAAACATCAACGGCTTGCCGGCGTCTTGCATCCAGGCCGGCGTGATCACGTCCTTGGACGTCAGGCTGGCACCCTGGAACAGGGGCGCAACGACGTAGGCAAGGAAGAAGAAAATCAGGGTGATGGCTGCCAGCACCGCCAGGCCGCCGATCAGGACGTACCAGCGCGTGAAGCGATCTTTGAGCGCGCGAATGCGGCGCTTGCGTTGCAACTCAGGCGTATTGAAATCAATTCGCTTGGGGGGATTAGTAGTCATGTTGGAATTGGCCAGATCATTCATTCGCACACCCTAGCGATCCTGTATGACAGAAAGATGACAGTGCAGTGACGCGACAAATCCGCCGCCCGGTGGAACCGGCAGCGGAGCGAGAATTTGGGGGTTGTAGGAGCCGGCTTGCTGGCGAAAAATGGTGCATCCGACACATCTTCTGCGGATGGATGACCATCGCCAGCAAGCCGGCTCCTACACAGGCCAGGGTTACCCCGGGCCTAGGGTTTTACTTTTTTGCTACGTTGCTACCTTCTTGCAAACCCAGGTCAGCCAGTGCTTTTGCAGCAACCTTGGCTGGCAGAGGGATGTAACCGTCCTTCACCACTACTTCCTGGCCCTGTTTGGACAGAACCAGCTTCACGAACTCGGCTTCCAGCGGGGCCAGAGGCTTGTTCGGGGCCTTGTTGACATACACGTACAGGAAGCGCGACAGCGGGTACTTGCCATTCAGGGCGTTTTCTTCGGTGTCTTCGATGAATTCACCGCCATCTTTCTTGGCCAGGGCAACGGTTTTCACGCTGGCGGTCTTGTAGCCAATGCCCGAATAACCGACGCCGTTCAGCGAGCTGCTGATCGACTGCACAACCGAAGCCGAACCTGGCTGTTCGTTGACGTTTGGCTTGAAGTCGCCTTTGCACAGGGCCTCTTCCTTGAAGTAGCCGTAGGTGCCGGATACCGAGTTGCGGCCGAACAGTTGTACCGGCTTGTTGGCCAAGTCACCGGTCACCCCCAGGTCACCCCAGGTTTTAACGTCGCTTTTAGCGCCGCACAGACGGGTCGAGGAGAAAATGGCATCGACCTGAGCCATGGTCAGGCCCTTGATCGGGTTGTCCTTGTGCACGAACACGGCCAAGGCATCCACAGCCACCGGAATAGCGGTTGGCTTGTAACCGTATTTGGTTTCGAAGGCTTGCAGTTCGTTATCCTTCATCTTGCGGCTCATCGGGCCCAGGTTAGCGGTGCCTTCAGTCAGCGCAGGTGGCGCGGTAGACGAACCGGCGGCCTGAATCTGGATGTTTACGTTCGGGTATTCTTTCTTGTAGTTCTCAGCCCAGAGGGTCATGAGGTTGGCCAGGGTATCGGAGCCGACGCTGGACAGGTTGCCCGACACACCAGTGGTCTTGGTGTAGCTCGGGATAGCAGGGTCAACAGCGGCAACCGCGTTGGCAGTCGCAACGCCAGCAGCGACAAAAGTCATTGCCGCCATCAAACGCTTCAGTTTCATGCCTTACTCCTAGCAGATAGGGTGTGTTAAGTCGGGGCCAAGTATCAGCAGGCCGTGTGAACACTCTATGGCTGAAATATGACAATTGGATGAAAGGCCAGTATTGGGCTTCTAGATCGTTCCCGCGCTCCGCGTGGGAATGCATCTCGGGACGCTCTGCGTCCCACTCAAAAGCGGACGCAGAACGTGGGAACGATCGGTTACAAGCCGGCTCCTGCACAGGACTGGAGCCGGCTTGCTGGCGATGAGGCCAGAACTAACGCCCCTTCTTCCAGAGATACGCACCCACCACAATCCCCACCCCGCACAGCACCGCCACATAATAGGCAGGCCCCATCGCACTCTCCTTGAGCAACAGGCTGACGATCATCGGCGTCAAACCACCGAAAATCGCGTAAGCCACGTTGTAGGAAAACGACAAACCGCTGAAACGAACCACCGGCGGGAACGCCTTGACCATCACGTACGGCACCGCACCGATGGTGCCGACCAGCAGGCCGGTCAGCGCATACAACGGGAACAACCAGTCAGGATGATCGACCAGACTGTGATAGAAGGTCCAGGAACTGGCCAGCAATGCGGTGCAGCCAAAGACGAAGACCCGCCCCGCTCCAAAGCGATCGGCCAATGCGCCGGCAATGATGCAGCCAACGCTCAGGAACACGATCGCCAGACTGTTCGCCTGCAGGGAGGTGGTCGGCGCGAAGTGGTAGACCGTCTGCAGCACGGTCGGAGTCATCAGGATCAAGACCACGATGGCGGCGGACAGCAGCCAGGTCAGCAGCATCGAAATGGCGATGGCGCCGCGATGGTCACGCAACACCGCACGCAGTGGCACTTCTTCGGCCAGGGCCTTGCGTTGTTGCAGTTCGGCAAACACCGGGGTTTCGTGCAGCCAGCGGCGCAGGTACACCGAGAACAGGCCGAACACGCCGCCCAGCAGGAACGGAATCCGCCAGGCGTAATCCGCCACTTCCCCCGGGGTGTAGAGACTGTTGATCGCCGTAGCGACCAGAGAACCCAAGAGAATGCCAGCCGTCAGGCCACTGGTCAGGGTCCCGCAGGCGTAGCCGATATGTTTTTGCGGCACGTGTTCGGAAACGAAGACCCAGGCGCCAGGCACTTCACCACCAATCGCCGCGCCCTGGATGACCCGCATCAGCAGCAACAGAATCGGCGCCCACATGCCGATCTGCGCGTAAGTCGGCAGCAGGCCCATGATCAGGGTCGGCACGGCCATCATGAAAATGCTCAGGGTGAACATCTTCTTGCGCCCCAGCAGATCGCCGAAGTGCGCCATCACGATGCCACCCAGCGGCCGCGCCAGATACCCGGCAGCAAAAATGCCGAAGGTCTGCATCAAACGCAGCCATTCAGGCATGTCCGCCGGGAAGAACAGCTTGCCCACCACCGTCGCGAAGAACACGAAAATAATGAAATCGTAAAATTCCAGCGCCCCGCCCAGGGCTGACAACGAAAGTGTCTTGTAGTCGTTGCGGGTCAGCGGACGTGCGGATTGGGATGGCTGCGCGATACTCGAGGGCGCTGTAGTCATGGCAAGGGCTTCTCTTATAGTCAGGTCTGCCGCCCCAACAACGCTGGCAAGGCTCGGGCAGGACCGGCACGATAGCAAATTGTTCGAAAAAGCACATAGAGGTGCGTAATTGACGGTCAAAATGAGAACCGGACGGTCGTCTCGGAGTCTACCGACCGATATACTCGCAACTGTGCAACGGCTTGCAAGGGTTGCTGTGCGAAAGCGCCTTCAGGGTCATAGGCGATTTCGCAGAGTTTCCCTTTAGGCGCCTTATGGAAAACGTGACGAACGTAGTATGTTCGGTGCTGAATCGTTTTTCCCGAAGACGGCTACCACCAGGCATTACCAATGAAGAGTCACGGGTCAGAGGCACCCCCGGCATGATAGAGCTCGAACAAGAAGATCCAATCCCGCAAGGCGACCTGGCCTTGCAAATCACCGCACTTCCCCGCGAAACCAACGGCTTTGGCGATATTTTTGGCGGCTGGCTGGTGGCGCAGATGGATTTGGCCGGTACAGCGATGGCCAGCAAGGTGGCTGGCGGGCGCGTCGCCACAGTCGCCATCGACCGTATGGCGTTTCTGGTACCCGTGGCGGTGGGCGCCCAGCTCTCCTTCTATACCCAGGCACTGGAAATCGGCCGCAGCTCGATCCAGATGATGGTCGAGGTCTGGAGCGACGATCCGCTCTCCAGCGAATGGCGCAAAGTCACTGAGGCGGTATTCGTGTTCGTTGCCATCGATGGCAGCGGCCGCACCCGCTCGGTTCCGCCCAGAGCTCGCTAAAAAACCGGGAAGCGTTAAACCCGACGACCGATTCACGGTCCATTGCAGTCCTGTTACCGATCGAGAGCTGTCCCATGAACACGCCCAACGTTGAAGCCGTCAAACTGGATGAACTGAACTGCTGGCGCATCCGTCACGGCCAGGCCGAATTACTGGTGGCCCAGCAAGGCGCGCACATCCTCAGTTATCAACTGGCGGGGCAGCCGCCGCTGATCTGGCTCAACGATGAGGCGGTGTTCAAGACGGGCAAAAGCATTCGCGCCGGCGTGCCAGTGTGCTGGCCGTGGTTCGGTAACTTCGAGCGCAATCCGCAGAGCGTGAAGGCGATGCGCGTGAGCGACGAGGCGCCAACGGCTCATGGCCTGGTGCGAGCAATGGACTGGGAATTGGGCGGCATCGAGGCCGAAGGCGAAAGCCTGAAAATCGAATTCCTCCTGCCCTGCCCCGAAGGTGGATTGCCAGGCTGGCCACATCGGGTGAACCTGAAGCTGAGCATTCGCCTGGACGAGCAACTGCACATCAGCCTGACCAGCCACAACGTGGGCGATGAAACCGTCACCATCAGCCAGGCCCTGCACAGCTATTTCGCCGTCAGTGATGTGCGCAATGTGCAAGTCGAAGGCGTGGACGGCTTGAGCTACATCGAAACCCTGGAAGACTGGGCAACCCGGCAACAGTCCGGCGACCTGCGCTTTACCGGCGAAACCGACCGCATCTACCTCGACACCCCGCCATTGCTGAGCATCGTCGACCCGGCCTGGGAACGACGTATCGAACTGAGCAGTACCGGCTCGCGCACGGCGGTGATCTGGAACCCGTGGACCGAGCGCGCCGCGGCGTTCAGCGACATGGCCGACGATGGCTGGCAACGCATGTTGTGCATCGAAACGGCGAACGTGATGGGAGATGTGGTGAACCTGGCGCCGGGTGCCAGCCATTCCCTGGGCGTAAGCATCAGCAGCAAACCGCTCTAGGCAACATCGCAATAAAAAATGTGGGAGCCAGCCTGCTGGCGATGGCGTGGTGTCAGTCAACTTATAAGTATCTGACAGACCGCTATCGCCAGCAGGCTGGCTCCCACAGTTGTTTCGGGTAGCTGTTAGAGATCGGCCTCTTTCACCACTCTGACTTTTGACGCGTCCAGCGCATAGGCCGCATCGGCCAGGTCATTGCTGACCTTCTCGACTTTCAGCGTGCCGGTGACCCACAGCGGCGTGTAGATATCATTGAGCTTCAAGCCCTTGGGATAGCGCACCAGCACCAATTGATTGGGTGGCGGTGGGGGCACATGAATGCAGGCGCCCGGGTATGGCACAAGGAAAAACAGCGTGCTGTTGCCCTTGGCGTCGGACTCCAGCGGCACCGGATAACCACCGAGGCGGATGTTCTTGTCGTTCATCGACGCTACGGTTTTGGTCGAGTACATCACCGCCGGCAAGCCTTTGCTCTGCTTCATGCCACCCTTTTCGGTAAAGGTGCCATTGGCTTCGGGGGAGTCGTGTTCGATTTCAGGCATGGCCTCGAGGGCTTTCTGATCCGATTTGGGCATCAGTTCGAGCCAGTCGGTTTCCGGCAGTTCGCCGGCGTGGGCGAGACCCGCACCCATTAAAACAACAGCAAGCAGAAGACGTCGCATGGAAATGCTCGGCAAGGAAAGGAAATCGCCGAGCATTCTAGTCCTCCCGGACTGCGCAGCCGAGAGGACTTTGTCGCTTGAATCAGTTCTTTTTGATCAGGCCGTAGATCACCAGCAACACCACCGCGCCCACCAGCGCACCGATGAAACCGGCAGCTTCGCCCGCCTGGTAAATGCCCAACGCCTGGCCGCCATAAGTAGCCGCCAGCGAACCGCCGATACCGAGCAGGATGGTCATGATCCAGCCCATGCTGTCATCGCCCGGCTTCAGGAACCGCGCCAGCAGGCCGACGATCAAGCCGATAAAGATGGTTCCGATAATTCCCATGGCATTTCCCTCTGATTGATTGGCTTTAGCCTAGCCAGACTTTGGCATCCTGCCATGAGAGAACGGCGGCACCGCAATGGTTCCGCCGCTGCCACGTGAAACTGTTTATTCGGCGATGAGCGCTTCGACTTTGAGGATCTGTGCAGCCAGCGTTTCACGGTCTGCACAACGCAGATTGGCGTGGCCAACCTTGCGGCCGACCTTGAATGCCTTGCCGTAGTGATGCAGATGGCAATCGGCGATGGCCAGGACTTTCTCGGTCTCAGGCACTTGGCCAATGAAGTTGAGCATGGCGCTCTCGCCGACCTTGGCCGTCGAACCCAGCGGCAGACCGGCAACGGCCCGCAAGTGGTTTTCGAACTGACTGCATTCGGCGCCTTCGGTGGTCCAGTGCCCGGAGTTGTGCACCCGCGGGGCGATTTCGTTGGCCTTGAGGCCACCGTCGACCTCAAAGAATTCGAATGCCATCACGCCGACATAATTCAGCTGCTTGAGTACGCGACTGGAGTAGTCTTCGGCCAAGGCTTGCAACGGGTGATCGGTGCTGGCCACGGACAGCTTGAGGATGCCGCTGTCGTGGGTGTTGTGCACCAGCGGATAAAAACGGGTTTCACCATCGCGGGCACGTACGGCGATCAGTGAGACCTCACCAGTGAACGGCACGAAACCTTCCAGCAGGCAAGCCACGCTGCCCAGCTCGGCGAACGTGCCAACCACGTCTTCAGGGGTGCGCAGGACTTTCTGGCCCTTGCCGTCGTAGCCCAGGGTGCGGGTTTTCAGTACCGCCGGCAGACCGATGGAAGCCACGGCGGCGTCCAGGTCAGCCTGGGACTGAATGTCGGCGAATGCCGGGGTTGGAATGCCCAGGTCCTTGAACATGCTCTTTTCGAACCAGCGATCGCGAGCAATGCGCAGGGCTTCGGCACTCGGATAGACCGGAACGAATTGCGACAGGAACGCGACGGTTTCCGCCGGTACGCTTTCGAATTCGAAGGTCACCAGATCGACTTCATCGGCCAACTGGCGCAGGTGATCCTGATCGCCGTAATCGGCCCGCAGGTGTTCGCCCAATGCTGCCGCGCAAGCGTCCGGCGCCGGGTCGAGGAAAGCGAAGTTCATTCCCAGCGGAGTGCCCGCCAGCGCCAACATGCGACCCAACTGGCCGCCACCGATTACACCGATCTTCATCGTCAACAACCTCAGGCGATGCGTGGGTCTGGATTTTCCAGGACGCTGTCTGTCTGCTCAGCACGGAAGGTTTTCAGCACTTCATGAAACTGCGGGTGCTTGGCGCCCAGGATACTTGCCGACAACAGCGCAGCGTTGATCGCGCCAGCCTTGCCGATGGCCAGGGTGGCAACCGGAATGCCGGCAGGCATCTGCACGATGGAGAGCAGCGAATCGACGCCCGAGAGCATCGCCGACTGCACCGGCACGCCCAGCACCGGCAGGTGGGTCTTGGCTGCACACATGCCAGGCAAGTGGGCCGCGCCACCGGCACCGGCGATGATCACCTCGATGCCACGCGCCTCGGCTTCTTCAGCGTACTGGAACAGCAGATCCGGGGTGCGGTGGGCAGAAACCACCTTCACCTCATAAGGAATGCCGAGCTTTTCCAGCATATCGGCGGTGTGGCTAAGGGTGGACCAATCGGACTTGGAGCCCATGATCACGCCAACCAATGCACTCATCGTCGTGCCTCTTCTCTCTGGGCGCCCGCAGGCGCATCAAAAAACAACAAGCCACGCAGAATGCGTGGCTTGATTGTACGAATTATGGCCGGTCGTAACCGGCCGAAGGCCGCGCAGTATACCGCAATACGGCAGATAAACAGCCCCCGATACGACCAAGTGTCGCTAGAGTGGTTTTGCTCGCAACAATCGATTTTATTGACTTGAAAGTCAGAGCGAATAGTCCCTCGATCATTTTTCTTAGAACTGGACTTCCACACTGTTCGAAACATAACTATGCGATACAAGCTAACTTAAAAGTCATATTAATGTTCGCGGATGACATTACATCTTCCAAATAAATATCCAATTATCCCGAGCGTATAAATATGCAAATACTCTACACACTTTTCACCACTTTGCTTTTTACTTCAATTATCAATCAAACCGCTTCGGCCACCGTCGTAAAAGACGAAACGCCCTGGCCGATTGCACAACCTGAAACTCCAAGTATGCGCAGCAGTATACCCGTGGAAAAAAGACCAATATTCGTATTTGCTTTTGTCCACGATGATGTACCGGAAGATAAGATCCCTTCCCTCTATCCCGATCACTTCGCGCCGGTCATCAGAGAACTGAGAACTACAACGGGACGTGATGTTTCGGTCATATTTGTACGCAACACCCCGCCTTACACGAACTACTCCTACAAGGGCGAAACTCAGGCCTCCTATGATGGATGGAGAGATCTGGGTACAGCCTACCGTGATGCAAAAAATCTCCCTACAGGCAGAACCACAAAATTTATGTTGCTTACCAATGATGGAATGACCAACAACGTATTTGGCCTTGCAGGGGTGGGACAACAATTTGCACTCGCGGCATTAAACCACAAACAAATTGTTGGACATGAACTTGGTCATATGCTCGATGCACAACATGAGCTCGCCGAAGTCAGATATAACGGATGGTGGTGCGAGACTTTCATGGCAGCCAAAGTCAATACGCTACTCTCCAACTGCTATGTATACACTGATCCAAATCGTGAGCGCATCAGAAGTTATCTGCGTGATGCTCCATGAGCGTCTCGCCATTTCAAGTATTGGCAGCGACGCCGCCTTCCAGTTTGCGCCACAACAACCGCACGTTGGCCTTGCGTACCAAAGCACAACGATACAAGCGAATCTCCAGAGGTACGTGCCACTGCGCCCCCCCGCAGACCACCAGTTCACCGCGCGCCAATTCGGCGCGCACACTGAGCTGCGGCACCCAGGCAATGCCCAGCCCTTCCAGCGCCATGCTCTTGAGACTGTCAGCCATCGCGGTTTCGTAGATCGTGGTGAATCGCAGCTGGCGCTGGCGCAACAGACCGTTGACTGAACGCCCGAGGAACGCACCGGCACTGTAGGCCAGCAGCGGCACGCTGGCCTCGCCTTCCAGATCGAACAACGGCTTGCCATCGGCATCTGCGGCGCACACCGGAAGCATTTCGGTCTGGCCAAGGTGCAGCGAGGGGAAGATTTCCGGATCCATCTGCATCGCCGCGTCCGGGTCGTAGAACGCCAGCATCAAATCGCAGCCGCCTTCTCGAAGCGCATGCACCGCATCGCCGACGTTGGTTGCGACCAGCCGCGTGGCAATATTCAAACCTTCGTTGCGCAACTGCGCGATCCAGCGCGGGAAAAAACCCAGCGCTAATGAGTGGGCAGCCGCGACCTGCATCACTTCCCCCTGCCCGCCTTCCAGATGGTGCAGGTGGCGCAGCACTTCGCCGAGCTGTTCGACCACGGTGCGCGCGGTGACCAGAAACAGTTGCCCCGCCGCCGTCAGCTCCACGGGTGTGCGCGAGCGATTGACCAGGGTCAGCCCCAATGCCGCTTCGAGGCTGCGGATGCGCCGGCTGAAGGCAGGCTGGGTCACGAAGCGTCGTTCCGCGGCCTGGGAGAAGCTGCGGGTGGCCGCCAGAGCACTGAAGTCCTCCAGCCATTTACTTTCCAGATTCATCACGTCCTCCCGGACACGCACCAATTTAGGTCACACGCTCGCCGCGAACGCGACGTCACATCGGCATTATGCCGAATATGCATAGGGCAGTGTTTAACAGCATTGGCCCAAAATGCTCCACAAGCCTAGCATTTGCAGTGTTCCGGCACAGACCGGGTTAATATCGAGATGATTTCTATCATGTCTTCCGCTGCATCATTCCGCACAGAAAACGACCTGCTTGGCGCCCTCGAAGTACCGGCTCATGCGTATTACGGCATCCAGACACTGCGGGCGGTGAACAACTTCCGTCTCTCCGGTGTGCCGATTTCGCATTACCCGAAACTGGTTGTGGGTCTGGCAATGGTCAAACAGGCCGCTGCAGACGCCAACCGTGAGCTGGGCCACTTGAGCGAAGCCAAGCACGCGGCCATCAGCGAAGCCTGTGCTCGACTGATCCGCGGTGATTTCCACGAAGAATTCGTGGTCGACATGATTCAAGGTGGCGCCGGTACTTCCACCAACATGAACGCCAACGAAGTGATCGCCAACATTGCTCTGGAAGCGATGGGTCACGAGAAAGGCGAATACCAGTACCTGCACCCGAACGACGACGTCAACATGGCGCAGTCGACCAACGACGCTTACCCGACCGCGATCCGCCTGGGTCTGCTGCTGGGTCACGATGCGCTGCTGGCCAGCCTCGACAGCCTGATTCAGGCATTCGCGGCCAAAGGTGAAGAATTCAACCACGTCCTGAAGATGGGTCGTACCCAGCTGCAAGACGCTGTGCCGATGACCCTGGGTCAAGAGTTCCGTGCTTTCGCCACCACCATGGGCGAAGACCTGGCCCGTCTCAAGACGCTGGCCCCGGAACTGCTGACTGAAGTGAACCTGGGCGGTACCGCGATCGGTACCGGCATCAACGCCGACCCACGCTATCAGGCCCTGGCTGTGCAGCGCCTGGCCCTGATCAGCGGTCAGCCACTGGTTCCCGCCGCCGACCTGATCGAAGCCACCTCCGACATGGGTGCCTTCGTACTGTTCTCCGGCATGCTCAAGCGCACCGCGGTCAAGCTGTCGAAGATCTGCAACG